>JAGYNW010000285.1 GCA_018399915.1 Candidatus Omnitrophota bacterium | reverse complement strand
TTAATATTTTTTACTTCTCCAATCTGGAATCAATTTTCCCCCGCAACTTCAATTCCGACTCCAGGATCTTTTTGCGCACATAGTGCAAATCTCTCGCGTTCGGATTAAGATAAAGGTACATCTTGTAATGCTTCAAGGCTGTATCAGGATCATTCAAATGCTCACTGCTTACATACGCCAGATTGTAATGGACATCCGGATCATTGGGCATCAGGATCACCGCTTGATAATATTCGCGTGCGGCAACCTCATACTCGCCTTTTTGATAATACACATTACCCATATTGTAATGGGCTTTGGCAGAATCCATCTTAAGCCGCTCATCCTCCTCGGTAAAAACATCTATCCGCGAAAGCAAATCCATGGTCTTAGCTTCTTTCTCGACCATCTCTTTATTTGTCGCAGGATCACCGGCTGCTTTCTGCGATTGCGCCAAAGAAACTGTTGCCAGGAAGCAAAAGGAAACCAAGACGAATACAAAGCTGGCCATAATTTTTCGGTTAACACTTTTATCAAGTTTTGCTAAATGGATTCTTAACATTACGCGTGTCCTTTTTCTGAAATATTTTAGTTATATATATCCGCGATAAATCAATCAGTACTATACTTTTTAAACGGTTTTATGCCGCCATCCAGCGTGGTGTAATCTTCATCTCCGGTCATGATCGTCGGTGTTATAAAAATTATGATCTCTGTATTGGACATATTATCCGATGTGCTGCCGAACAAGGGCCCCAGAAACGGCATATCCATTAACACGGGTACGCCTTTTTTGGTATGCACTTTATCTTCTTTTTTCAGTCCACCCATAACGATCGTGTATCCATCCTTCACTATGACACTGGTTTCCACCTCTGTTTTATTGACCTGCGGGATCCCTCCTCCTTTGGAAGAAATCGTGGCCACAACTGTGGAGATCTCCGGACGCAAACGCATGGTCACAAATCCCTCATCATTAATAATGGGAACCACATTCAACTTTAAGCCGACATCCACGAAACGGACATCTTCACTGGTTATGGCATTGTCTCCGGTCCCGGATGTGGTTGAAATAATGTATGGGACGGTATCCCCTATATGGATCTTGGCCTCTTCCTTATTAACAACCAGCAATTTCGGATTAGATAAAATCTTGGTTTCACTGACTTGCTTCATCGCCCTGACACTCATCTCAAACTGATCCACATTAAAATTCCCGACCGCCAACTGTCCGTAATTTTTATAAAGATCATCGCCGGACCCAAGGTTAGCTTTATCAAGAAACACATTGGAAAAACTTAACTTCTGGATCTGCGGATCACTGCTTCCCCGGAAATCCAGTTTCCAGTCAATGCCCATATCATATTGGGGCTTAAACACAACCTGCAAAATCCGCGCGTCAACCAAAACTTCTTTGGTCGGCGTGTCCAGTTCTTTGATGATTGATTCAATCTCTTTGATCCGGTCCGGATAAGCCCTGGCGATGACACGGTTAGAACGGGTGTCCGGGGTTATCGATCCGACCGCCTTGGCGTCAATGCGCAACCGCAATTGATTCGCGACGACCTCCGCGTCCGCGTACTGCAAGGCATAAACAAAAGTCTCCAATGGCTTTTCAATTTCCTTAATCGCCTCTTTCATTAAAGAGATGGCTTCCTTGGTATCAATGATAACCACCGAACCGGTGTCTTCATCAATGATGATCTTGCCTACGTTACTCTTTAAATTGTCCAAAGCCGCTAACACATAGCTGGGGCGCGAATATTTCAAGCGAATGATAGCGACCTCAGTCTGATCACTGAACTTCTTTCCGTACATAGCTTCATATTCGACCGAACTCATGATCTGGACAATATTACTATCGATCTTATAAGCCAGATGATTGGAAATAATAATGATATCCAAAGCGTCCTGAATAGATACATTATTCAAATAGACCGTAACTCTTCCCTGAACGGTAGGACTTATAACCACATTAAAATCGCCGCGTTTTTCATCCGCGAGGAACTTAATGACATCCACCACGTTCATATCACGGACATCCAGGGTAATCGTCCTTTGCATCCGCTTAAGGATATTTTCTTCCTCTTTCGTTACCACGATCGGTTTAGGCCTGGCAGCGAAAACAGGGACGATGATAAGCCCCATAAAAATTCCCGTTAAAACACAGAGCGTGATAACAATCGAAAATATTCGTTTTTGGATTCGGTTATTGGGATTTTTCATATCGTATTATAATCTCCTCATCTTTATAGCCTAAGACTGCACAATCGGCATAAATGGTTTTTACAATTATATCGTTTAGCTTCTCCCCTTTTTGCAAAAAATAGGTTAACTTTTTCTCGATGTCCTCGATCATAACCGACGCGGTCTCGACTCTATCCATCCATGAGATCCCAACGAGTTTCAACTTTTCCATCTTTTTGGTTATCTCAAGCTCTTCCGTTTCTTCCGTGGCCACAACATTAGAGGCGACACGGGGAGGGACATAAGGCTTGAAAATATTTCTTCTGGCAATCTTCGACAAATAATATTTCGTATCAGGAAAATCCGGAACAAACGCCTCAATATCAAAAGTGCTCTTTTCAA
>JAGYNW010000284.1 GCA_018399915.1 Candidatus Omnitrophota bacterium | reverse complement strand
GCCTTCTTTCTTTTCTGAATACTGCACCGGAACATCGCCAATTCTCGTGTGATTCTTGAACTGATTGACCATCTGAGAAAAAGATTTTACCGGGGTGACAATATCAACCCCTTTGTATCCTTGATCCCGGACTTCGGCTAACATATCCGGGAACTCATTGTCTCTTAAATAGATCAAGGCCTGTTGGGCTTTGAATTCATTGGCATTCTTATCAATATTGACATGCACTTCCGGGTTCCCCAAAGGATGCATTGTTCCTTTCTCGGTTATCTCTAATTCAACCCCATTAAGCTTTCGGTAAGCTAATAATTTTTTGCCTACGCCCTGATTACCATAATTTATTAAAGCTTTATCGATCCAGGCGGTCCCCAATATTGACCCCCAAATAAGCATTTCTTTTTCTATCGGCATATTCTTAACCGCAGCATAAACACCCGCAGCGGCCATGCCTGTTGATAAAGTTGCGGCTGTCCCATAATTCGCAATTTTCTTTTTTAATGATGTTTTTTCTTTTTGCCTGATCGTTTGGGCCTGGAATTCTTTTATGCGTTTTTCCCGCCTGGCCGTTACGCTTGCGGCTGAGGCTAATGTCGAGGTTTCTTCGGCTGACCCTTGAACTAAATTCGGCATCATGGCAGGCGAAGTTACCGCAGGCGACATAATGGTAACCGGAGGGGCGAGTTGAGGCATTTCTAAAGGACTTACAGGAGCTACCGGTTGTGCAGGTTGTTCAATTTCTGCAACAGGTGTTGAAGCGCTTATGGTCGGTCCCCTGATCGGCTGACTGGTTAACATTTCTTGCGAATAACCCATCTGTGCCCTTGGGCTCGGGGTTCTATCAAAGACTTCAAGGCCGGCCGTAAAATCAGCGGCCGAAGGTAAGGCGACTTGTATTCTTTGCGGATACTCTTGCTTGCTGACGATTTGATCCAGAGCCAAGGCATCTTCATTTTGCAGATCAACATACTGATTAGTGATCGCTGAGAGCGCCACCGTGGACTCATCCATAGTGGTCCTTCTATCCATCCCAAATATCTCGCTGAAACTGGTATAATCTGATTTTTCGATTTGATAATCACCCAAAGTTTGCTTTCCGTCGATCTTGCCCTCAATCCATCCCTTACTGTCATGCATGGCCTTATTCGCACCGGCAATAAACATGCGTTCTGTCTTGGAGGCCCCCATACCGGCATCAAAGAAATTGACTTTTGAACGTTGATTGATCCTCGCTTGATAGCTTTTTCTTTGTTGCTCCCAAGTTTTACGTTCCTCCGCGGTCAGCTTAACCTGCCCGCCCTTTAGAAGGCGTTTCAATTGTGGAGCGGAGATATCTCCATGCATTAAGGCTATGGCGATATCTTCTCCTATCTCTAACACCAGCTTGGATTCTCTTTTTCTGCCTTCAGGATAATATTTTTCAGGGATTTCTCTTAAGCGGGCCTCCATACGGTCCATAGAATATTCCCTGGCCGGGACAACGCGCACACCATCAATAAACTGATTTGTTTCCTGGATCAGATCATTCTGGATAACCAATAAATTTTGCTCAATGATCGGCTTATGTTTTTCCACATCAAATTCGGAGGCTACCGCGACAAAATCGTATTCAATATTCTCATCCCAGGTGCCTCGGAATCGGCTGTTTTTAAGAAGATCATTAGCACGGTTTGCGAACGGCACCCCGTAAAGCCATCCAGCGGTTTCTCTGCGCATCGTGGCATTCGGCCTGTCAGAAGCTAAAATAATGACATCTTTTTGCTTGGCAACTTTCTTGAGCTCTTCCAGCTCGAAATTATTGGCAATAAACACCTGATATTTTCCCTGGTCCTCCAGCTGCACTCTAGCCTGGGCCATCTTGTCATCGGCGACCGTAACTAATTTTATTGTCGGTACGGTCGTTGTATAAGCGGTATGTTCTGCCGATACTTCGTTAACCGTGGCAGGTTCGCCTAGAGTTGGCCTCCAATGCTCTTTCTGCAGTCGCCCGGATGCCAAATTTCTTGGGACATAAGCCTGGACCTTCCCTTCTTTTCTAACCGTATAGGCTACCTGACGATCCATACTCTCAATAACAATGATCTCATCTACCGCCGATAAGACATCATCATTTTCTGACAATAATCTCTTAACCTCCTTAACCTCTTGCGTAGAATAGCTTTTACTAGGTACTGTTGTTAACAAAGGAATCTCTTTTCGGCTTGTGGTAATGACCGGTCGTTCCACAATACGGGATGCCATCTGTCTTTGTTTTTTAACCGCGGCCAATGTGGCAACCGACTGCCTTGATTGCGGAGAGGTCATGCTGTCCGGTGTTACGGCCTGGCTGATCCGTGCAATTTGCTGCGGTTGCGCCATGGTTTGCGCTAGCTGACGCGCTTGGGTCTCCGGCAGGCCTTGTTGCGTTAAGGCAGTCGTCATTGCGACTTCATAGGTTTGCGGAGTACTGAACACGGCCGGTTGCGTTTCCGCTACACTTATCATTGCATTCGTGACTTGCGCTTGTTCTGTTTGCGGCATGGCAGGCATGCTTGTTGCCACCGCTTGTGCAATTTCAACTCGGGCTTGTTGCG
>JAGYNW010000283.1 GCA_018399915.1 Candidatus Omnitrophota bacterium | reverse complement strand
AAAGAACCGGACAACATAAAAAAGTAGACAGCAAAACAAAAAAGGCCTATGACCAAAAACTGCTTGGGCACGGAAGTTCTCAAACGAAAGCTCATAATCTCTGATCTCCTAAGATCGCATCCTGTCCCGCGGAAATACCGGCTACCTGAATAATTACACCTTATAGGGTGGAGTCCTTCCTAATTCCTGGGATAATCGGTTTACCTCTTCTTTGATTTCAATAATGCGGAGCTCTCTTCCTTTCATATGTTCGTTGGTCCGTTCTAAGGCCGTGATCTTTTCGGCCAATTCCTGATTCATCTTCTTTGTCTTCTCCTCATTATCCCGCAGCAATTTATTAATATACCGGATTTCTTCCTCTTCTTCCTTGCGCGCGGTTATATCCACAAAAGTCTCAATGCCACCGGTGATATTTCCTTCCGCATCTTTCAGCAGGTCTGCGTTTTTGGAAACGACCAGCTTCTTGCCGGATTTATCCTTCACCTCGCATTCCGCTGAGAGGATTGGCTTTTCCACTTTATCAGAAAAGAGCCGGCACTCATCCTCACAGCAAGGGCGCTCAGCAAAAAGAAAGCATTCCTTGCCCAATGCCTCTTGCTCACTATATCCGGTGAGCTGCGCGATCTTTTTGTTCCAAAGCGTGATCCGCCGGTCTTTGTCAACCATATATAACGCACTCGGCACAAGGTCGGTAAACACCTTAATTGTTTGTTTCTCTTTTTCCGCCTGATAAAAATAATCATTAGCCAGTTTTGTCTGCTTTTCTATGGACACAAAGGAACGCCATAAAAAAAAGGAAAAACATATCAAAAAAAGCAATGTCAAATAAATAAGATCCTTTAATCCCATGTATAAGGCCTCTTCCTGCCGCTTCATAAGCATCAAGGCCTCTTCACGCACAAACCTGGCCAAACGGCCTAAATCTCCGATTTCTTTACCCTGATCATGATAAAAAGAGGTTATTCTTTGACTGTAGTGCTCATTGAGTTTAAGGATCTCATCATTGCCTTTCTGAAAAATGAGAATATTTTTCCAGAAATAAAAAATGACCATTAAATTAATCACAAAGAACAGGCTGATAAACAATCCGATTTTCGGATAGATCCTGACCTTTTTTCTTTTAGTTTTCTTTTTCTTTATCATAAAATCATTGACTGGCGTGGCTGTTTGCGAACTAACCATACCCTTTTCCTGCACACATCAAATTAATATTAATAAATTGTTAAAACAATTATACAGATAAAAGCGGCACAAAGAAAAATAAAATTGCATTTTCTCGAAACGCGGAATCTGAAAAAAACAAGGATGTGATCAGGAGGTGTTTTGTGATGATCACGGAACGCTGCGGACTATTATCATTCAGGACACGGTTCAAACTCACAATTGGGACCACTTCTACCTACAGCACTCCCATCGGGACAAGGCTTAGCTTCCGCAGTACACACATAATGCTTTTCCGTTAACTCTTGTTTCCACAATCCCCTCTTATTCTCCCTAGCTTCTTTATATAACGCCTTAAACAAATCCGCATACTTAACATTTGGTGGAATTGTCATAGGTGAAGCGTAGCCTGCTTTTATTATCATTTCATTTAAGAATAACTCTATTGGTGCTAAAGCAACATCGCTACCATCTTTTAAAATTTTGTGTGCGGATTCGCTAACATAAACATAAGCCAATAACCTTCCGTATTTATCTCTTTTCTGAACATCAAATTCTAATCTAATCTCATCGCCTGGCTCAATCAAGCCCTTCACAAAATTTAAAGTCTTTTCACCACTAGATTCCCAAACCCTGTCATCTGAATATCTATGCTTTGGAATCCCAACCACATCTTGCGCATCAACGCCGATCAACTCCACCATTTCGCCATTGGACAACTTAAGACTATTGCCGTCAATTACACGTTCGACCGTGTAAGTTTGAGCATAAACTGTTGTTGATAGCAAAAGAATTATTATTATGAATATTTTTTTCATTTACTTCAGCCTTTTATTCCCTTCCACATCTTTAATATCAGCCTTACTTGCAGAATTTATTCTGAATTTTTTAAGTATTGTTTCCCCCAGAATTTTTATTATTCATTATCTTTATATGGTTTAATTGTAACTGTTTCCATTTCTTCTTTTATGTCGTCACCAAAACTGCGCGCATCGAATTTATCAATTACTTCAATAACAATATTGGAATTTCTGATCGAGATTAATTTATAAGTTATGAATGCGTGACGACCATCAGTTAACAGGCAAGATTCATTAGGTTTCAAAGTTATTTCATCGATCCATTCATGATTTTTATTCATTAATCCAAGAGCATAACCATGCCCTTGCTTTTTTCTGTCTACAAGGGTTATGCGATTATTCTCATTTAAGATAACTTTTGATACTCCCCACAATTTAGAAGTTTTTTTAATGTAATCCATTGCGCTATCGAATTCACCGGAATATGCATTGATTAATCCTCCGATTAAAATCAAAAAAATCAACAACGTTTTGATCACATTTTTTTTCATATTTCTTTTCGCATAACATTAGAAATCAAAGGATTTGCTTTTAGCAAATTCCTTTGGATTGATTT
>JAGYNW010000282.1 GCA_018399915.1 Candidatus Omnitrophota bacterium | reverse complement strand
ATTAAAAAAGATTCGTAATGTTCTAATTATATTCTATACTTACTAATAATTGTATTAATTTTCTTGGGTAAATACTATTATGTATAAAAATTTTTATAAAAATAAAGAAAAAACAACCTTAAAAAAATTGCAGTTTGGTCTGATCGTGACATTGGCTTGTCAACTGGCATTCGGTCCGCTTTTGGCGCAGGCGCAAACCATCACAGATCTGCATTTGCCGGCTCCCGGCTCTCTGGTGACCCAAAGTGCGGCCTATGACCCGCTGTTGTTAAAAGCTATTACCATAAATGCGGACAATCCTTTTCAGTTCGACTTTATCATTGACCGCGGGCATTCTGCCTTAACAGGATTTGCCATGAAAGAAGCTTCCCGGAAACTGATCAAATATTTCATGACGTCTTTGACCATCCCGGAAAGTGAATTATGGGTCAATCTCTCTCCCTATGAAGATGACCGGATTATCGCTCAAAACTTCGGATTTACCGAAATGGGCCGCGACCTTCTCGCTCAGGATTATGTGCTCAAACAGTTAACCTCTTCCCTTATCCACCCGAATAAAGAATTAGGGGAAACGTTTTGGGAAAATGTTTACGCGAAGATATCTCAACAATACTGCGAGGCCCCTTCGCTTGAAAACTCCGGGAAAGACTGTGATATCCAAAGCCTTACAGTGGACACTTTCAACAAAGTATGGGTCGTTCCGGAAAGAGCGCTTGTCTACGAACATGGACAAACCGCATTTGTAGCCGAAAGCTATCTGAAAGTCTTGCTGGAATCTGACTATGAGGCAATGCGCGCTCAACACAAAAAAAACCAGGAGTTAACTATAGCTCAAAAAGAAAAGGATCCCCGGCTCTCAGACCTTGCCTCAGAGATCGTTAGGACCATCATCATTCCGGAGATCGAAAAAGAGGTCAATCAAGGGGAACATTTCGCACAGCTCAGACAAATAACCCACTCATTAATCCTGGCCTCTTGGTATAAAAAAAGGCTCAAAGAAAGCATTTTAGCCAAAGTCTATGTCGATAAAGGGAAGGTGCCTGGTGTTGATGTACTGGACCGGGATATAAAAAACAAGATCTACGCGCAATATATAGAGGCCTTTACCAAAGGGGCCTTTAATGTCATCAAAGAGGATTATGATCCGGTTACCAACCAAGTCATTCCGCGCAAATATTTTTCCGGAGGCAAAGACTATACGGCCTTAAGCCAAACACTCCGGATAGCCGATGACTTCGCCATGGTCCCGGAAACCGGTCAAAAAGAGATCAATAAAATATTGCAAAAAACGCAAGAAGGCACCGACATCTTTACCGTTAAGGCGAATTTTGAAGTAAAAAATTCTTACATGCAAGCGGATGCGTACGCAACGTTTTTGGCCAAGGCCCAGGAATTGGCCGGATATGATCTCAATGAAAAACCCATGTCTGCTTTTGTCGAGTGGATGGATGAGACCCTTAACTCCCTGGACACAGAACTCACCCAGGAACAAATGACGACCCTGGCGCAACAACTCGATATTTCCGAGAACATGGTCCAACGCATCTATGCCGACACCAATAAGATGGCCAACCGCGCCTTTGATTTCAGCCGCAGGCTTCCACAGGATGAAAAAAACAATGTCTTTTTAATGCGTGATGCTTTTTCCCTTTATGCGGCTTCCAGACTGCTGGGCGACAAAGCCCATGCCTTTTACCTGTCCAAGGCAACCTTCCGGATGGTCACAAAGATTGCTATTATGGCTGATCTGCTCATCCCCCAGATGATAATGGAAACCAAACGCCGCATGTCGATTGCGAAGACCTCATCCGTATCCCGGGAAAGATTCCCAGAATTCAAACAGGCATTCTTCACACTCCTGGAAGAATTGGTCTCTGATCAACCGCTCACAAACCTGGGTCAAGAGAACCAAAATCTGACAAAAGTCAGGGACAATATCCGCGCGGCCATAAATTCATTGACAGATTATCTTAACAACCTCGGATTATCCCGGGATGTGCTCGCGAAAGACGGCATTCGATTTATTGACACAACCAAAACCGGCTCCTTTGTTTTATTCCTTGAAGGCGTTGCCCGGCTCATGATTAAAGAAACCGGCCTCTTGGCGCAAGAGGCAGAAGAAAAAACCGACGGCCGCATGTTCTTCAGCGATCTGTCTGAGGCTTTCAGCTACCGCGAAGATATCAGCTTGAACGATGCCCGGGAGATCGAAAGCACTTTTTATCCAGTCTCTTTCGCCCGCAGCTTCACGGAAAATAATGAACCGATCATCAGCGCCACCGACAGCCAGGACCAAAAACATTTTCTGTTCCAACTAGCGCTTTTACAAAGTGAACTGTTCCGCATCCGCAACGAACCTGAAAATCGAATTCGATGTGGAAATCGATGGCGTCGAACAACAGGGCGAAATCGTCGTGGCCGTATTGATCGATGACGTAACCGGTGAAACCTATTACCAGCTATACGTCGATCCGGATGATGATGAGGCCTATGAAAAGCGTAGCGACAGAGACTTCGATGACGACGATGATGAAGACGATGACGATGACGAAGATGATGAAAAAGACGAAGATTTTGAGGACTTT
>JAGYNW010000281.1 GCA_018399915.1 Candidatus Omnitrophota bacterium | reverse complement strand
CCGCTGACATTAAGTCTTTTGCAACGACCCCCGGCCTTTTGGATGGTTACGCCTAAAGAATCAAAACATGAACTGTCCCCGGAAACGATAATCTGCTCCGGGCTATTAAAATTCGCGATGCAGACCTTATCAGAAATCCGCAAATCTTCCAAGATCGCCTCTATCTTTTCGGCCGGCAGCGATAAAACCGCCATCATACCTCCCGGAAAGGCGGCAGAAGCCTCATCCATAAGCTGACCGCGTTTAACGGCCATGGTTATGGCCAAAGAACTTTCAATGACACCTGCTGCGGCTAAAGCGGTTATTTCCCCCAAAGAATGCCCCAAGACATAATCCGCCTTGATCTTGGCTTCATCCACATGACGTAAATACCCCAACGACACCGCGACCAGCAATGGTTGCAAAAAACACGCTTGCGCAAGCTTTTTCTCAGGGCCTCTTAAACAGATCTTTTTAAGATCCTCTCCGACGCATTCGCTGGCTTTCTGCACAAGAGAGGCAAAATAAGCATCTTGCCGGAAAAGGTCCTGCCCCATCCCGATCTCCTGAGAGCCCTGACCAGGAAACAAAAATACCGTTTTTTTCATAATTATATCGCGGTTGAAGATAAGCCCCCGTCGACCACAATCGCCTGCCCTACAACATAGGAAGCTTTGTCGGAAGATAAAAAAAGAACCACCTGTGCAACCTCTTCAGGCCCGCCAAAACGCTTCAAAAGAATCCGCTCCAAATTCTGACGTTTTATTTGTCGGGGAATGACCGCGGACATATCCGTGTCAATAAACCCGGGCACAACCGCATTGACCCGGATCCCTTTCGTGCCAAGTTCAGCGGCAAGCGATCTGGTAAAAGCTAATAAACCGCCCTTGGATGCCGCGTAGTTAGTTTGTCCGGGCGTTCCCATAAGGCCGGCAATCGAGGAAACATTGATGATGGCCCCCTGGCGCGCCGAAATCATCGCACGGCTGACCGCTTTTGACCAACGATAAGCCCCATGCAGATTTACATTAATAACTTTTTCCCACTGCTCAAAAGGCATCATCATCAAAAACTGGTCTGAAGTTATTCCGGCATTATTGACAAGGATATCGATCCCGGGATTTTCCGAACAAAGCGAATCCACGGTCTGCTGGATGCAAACATCATCCAGCTGGGAACATTTGACAGGTATCGCGCCTGTCGCCTCCTTAAGATCCTCGGCAGCCTTATCGTTCTTATGATAAGTAAAATAGACTTTCGCTTTGCTTACGACAAAGGCCTCAACAACCGCCTTGCCGATCCCGCGCGACCCGCCGGTAACCAGAACGACCTTTTCTTTAAACGGCATATTCCTCCTCAGACTTTAGAATGCAAATTAAGATATCGTTGCCAAATGAATTCCGGCAGTTGTTTTATCAATTGCTTGGTTTTTTGATTAACAACAACCAAGCTTGAATACCCACAAGCGATCTCCGTCTTCTTTTTTTCGTGCATGAGCGAATGATCAAAGCGTATCCGGCCTTGATACACCGGTTGGATGCGGTGGGTTGTGTGCAAAATAAGCGGCTCACCATAACTGACATAATTTTTATACTCGCAGTGATTCTCCGCGATCATAAATGTCAATCCTGTCTCCAGGATCTCTTCTATGGATATCATCTCCAGAATGATCTCAAACCGCGCCTGATCAAACCACTTAAAATAATGCCCATTATAAACCACCCCCTGCATATCCAATTCATACAACTTGGGAGTGATCCTTGTTTTCCGCTTAATCAGTCTTGTTTCCGAATTATTCATTGCTTTTGACCTCTTTACATTTCATCCAGTTTGACACTCAAACTTTTCGGGATAATAGGAGGCATGGATATGGTCTCAACCATAGCGCCATCGGGCGTCCCTAAACGGAATTTCAGACCCGCAAAAGCGATATCAACAGGAAACAAAGCCAAACCTATGTGCGCATTCATCACATGCGAAAAACACGCGGCTTCCACCGAAGCAACCTGTTTTCCTTCGCTAAAAAGAGGATCCCCGACTTTCAGCTCAACAGCGGGCGCCTCACTTTTGATCCCGATGATTTTATTCTCCAGGCCTTGTTCCCTTCGTTCCCAAACAGCCTTACTGCCCGAAAACGCCTCTTTATCCAGATCGATCATCCATTGCAAACCCAAAGGCAGCGGGTCCTTGATCCGCGCTCCCTCGGCAAAAATATTAAAAAAACGCCCTTCCAGGCGAAGATCATTATGGACAGTATTGCCGCAAAGACCGCCGGCATGTGTTTCAGCCGCCGAGATCAAAGCCTCCAGAAGTTTTGCGCCTGCCGGTTTAGGCGCCATGACCAAATACCCAAATTCAGAGGTCTTACCTGCCCGGAACAATAATACAGATTCGTCCTCAAAAGGATAGGTTTCGACCGAAAGATACGGTAAACCAAGCACATCAGCGCCAAAGAGGTCTTTAGCAACCTTCCACGCATTGTACCCGTCGATCCCAAAGATCACATGAGTGTCCGTAATATCCTCAAGACCCTCAGAATCAGGTTCCTCTGTTTGCGAAGTCCCGTTTTTCTGACAAAGGGCTTTCAATGTCGCGTCATCGACAAGGCTTTCACAAAGCACGATAAAA
>JAGYNW010000280.1 GCA_018399915.1 Candidatus Omnitrophota bacterium | reverse complement strand
AATATTTCGCCATATTTTTGCCGTCATCAGTTTCATCATTAAACAACTCGTAAACTTCTTGTATAGCTTCGCTGTTGCCTTTACAAATCGCGCGCAAAATATCCAGTGTTGTTTTGACATTCAAATGATTAGATAAAACATCACCATTTGCTGTTATATAAACCAAATAAAACGGATGAAGCTGATTGGTTTTATCAATATTGACCCCGGCATTGATATTCCTTAATACAAAAATAACGCCTTCATCAATCCCCCGCTCCACATCCTTCTTGCAGACCGCGTGCATCCCATTGGGAAGATTCGCCATACTGCCGTTTTCTTTGATATAGTTGACCAAATCCATACGAAAATCATTCAATCCTAAATCAGTTATGGAAACCCCAGATCCCATATCCTCGATATCCACTACCTCTTCCTGCAGTTTTTCCAACTGTTTTTTCCTGAACAGCAGATCCGATGACTTATTCGTCAAGACATTATCTTCGCCGGTCGCAGTCGCATCGACCATAAACATCTTGCTTTCAACCCGATTCTTCAGATTAATATAATCATCAAGAGATAATTGCGGCCAGAAGTTGATCAGCTGAATATCAGTATTTGTTGAACCTATTCTATCAATACGCCCGAAGCGTTGAATGATGCGCACCGGATTCCAATGGATATCGTAATTAATAAGCATGTCGCAATCCTGCAGGTTCTGCCCTTCAGAAATACAATCTGTAGCGATCAACACATCAATTTCGGGGGCTTCTTTATTTCTTCGCTCTTTAGATCGAGGGGAAAAATTAATCAGGATATTATTAAAATTGTGATCTGCCGAGAGGGTTGTCTGGTTCTTATCTGAACCCGTTACTTTACCGGTTTCCAAATGAAGCGATTTATTGTAATCGGCAATATTCTCATACAAATAATTCACCGTATCCGCGAACGCGCTGAATATCAATATTTTACGGTTCCCGGGATTAATAGGATGCTCGAGTTTATTTTTTATAAAAGATTTTAAGTCCTGAAGCTTTTTATCATGTTCGGGTGTCACTCTTTGCATTTCAGCAAATATTGTTTTAGCGATCAAAAGATCCGCTTGTAAATCCTGCTTCCACCCAGAGGTGTTCATATCCTCTAAATTAACTTTGACTTTGCCTCCGACACTAAATTCATCACTGAGCCAGTCATCGTTGTCGGCATCCAAATTGATATCATTAAATTGTGTTGCATCAACGGATGATTGGGCTCCACTTTGCTCAAACTCATCAATTTTTTTAATCGTCCCTTCTATTTCTTTGATAAATTTACCTAAAGTAATCCGAAATGAATCAACTGAACTCTCAAGCCTTTTTAAAAGATTCACCCTCATCAATGTCTGGAGGCTTTTCTCACGATGAATTTGTTGAAAATTAACATTATCATCAAGCTTTGTATCATAAATATCACTATAAAACTCTCGTTTGGCCGGCAAAATATATTCAGACGGAGAATAAATAGACATGGACAACTTTGAAAGCTCTTTGTAAAGCTCTGATATCTCCATAAATCCATTTAGATCGGTAATATCAGCGTGATGCGTGATCGGTTTTAATCTGTTGGGGAATTTCCCGATCTTATTTATATCGTAATACTTCTCAATATGTTTTCGACTTCGGGCTATTGTGACGCTGTCTAATAATTTAAAGAAATCAAAATTCGCATTAAGACGTTTCAACAAATCTTGGCTGGTTCTTTCTTCCAATGGCAGTTTTGACCATTCATTAAATACCCTCTGGGCGTTGGTCAGAATAGTTTCAATCGATTTATCCGCGTCCATTTTTCCATCGGCAATGTTTGTCTCTCCCTCACAAGCCAAAGCGATCTGATTCTTCAAATCAGTAAACCTGTTATTAACCGGTGTTGCCGAAAGCATAAGGACTTTTGTTTTAACACCTGCCTTCATAACATCGTTCAAAAGCCTTTGATACCGGGTTATCCTGTCTTTTCGAGGGTCGTTATTCCTAAAATTATGGGATTCATCAATCACAACAAGATCATAATTTCCCCAATTGATTCTTGATAAGTCTATTCCGTTTGATTCTCCACAGTCGCGCGATAGATCCGTATGATATAAGACATCGTAATTCAGACGGTCTTTGATCAGCGGGTTGTCATCATAATTGTTTAAAAACGTTTGCCAATTATCCCCCAACCTCTTCGGACAAAGAACAAGCACCGTGCGATTTCTCTCCTGATAATATTTGATTACGGCTAACGCAGAAAATGTTTTTCCAAGACCGACGCTATCGGCAAGAATACATCCGTTATGACGTTCCAACTTATTAATGATTCCCAAAGCGGCATCCTTCTGGAAGTCGTAAAGCTTGTTCCAAATAGCAGAATTCTTAAATCCGGTTTTCTCATTGGCGAGTTCGTCTTCTGATATGTCTTCTAAAAATTCATCAAAGATATTAAAGAGAGTTAAATAGTAGATAAATTCAGGGGAGTTTTCTTTATAGAGATTCGCGATATATCCGACAACATCATCGGTCACATCTTTTAATACAGATTCATCATTCCATATTTCTTCAAAATTTTGAATATACTGTTTTGTGGCTTCAAAATCATCTGTTTTAATAATTTTATACGAAGGACCAAATAGA
>JAGYNW010000028.1 GCA_018399915.1 Candidatus Omnitrophota bacterium | reverse complement strand
CAATTTCCCGGATACCCGCAGCTTCCCCCCAAATGAATAAAACTCCGTAAGGGACATATCTTGTCAAATAAACCCGAACCTTCCGTGCGCTTAACATTATGGGATTCGGCCAAATCCGCGGTAACATAGTTGTATCCAAAATCCCTGGCATTATAATTGATGAACTGCAACCTGTGATAATCGCCCAATTTCTCAGGTAATCTTTTGCGCTCACGGAAAAAGCGTGACATATCATATCTTACCTCGGCTAAGGCTTTTTGCGGAAACCAATGCAAGGTCACCGGCCGTGGATAGACAGCAAAACAAGGGTTCATCCACCGCATGGTAAATGCTTTACTCTCATCCAACCCTAACAAAAGATAGGGATTAGCTAAAAACCGCGTTTCTTCCGAAGGCCCCTGAATGCTTTTTTTGCCCGGGCCCTTACAAAATTGCCCTTCAATACCCCACCATGGTTTGCCGTCGACGATATTCCCAAACGGAGCTTTGAAAGGAAAATACTCTTTTTCCAAGAGTCCGGAATGCCGCTCAACATACGCCTTGCGCGATTCCATGATCTCAGCAACTGTTTTAAAATCCAGTTCTATCAGATCATTCAATGCGATCTCTACCTGTTTTGGCAAATCACTATCCGGTCCGACCTTAAAAATGTTAGGTTCATCAGAAAAATGGCGATAACTTGACCGGTAAGGCACCCGGGCTGTTGATAAAAGCTGCCGCTGAGACTCTTTAATGCGGAAATAATACAGGAAGACGATGAAGAAGGCCAATAGATAGATCAAAAATCTGCGTGATACCATGCCACACCAACCTTTCCTTAAAAAGAAGCGCCTGCACGAAAATAGGTGTTACTTAAGATTAACACACCGCTCTCAGGCGCATCAATCGTTTATTGTAATAAATCAGAGATGAATAATGATACCCATTAATTTGTCCCGTGCCCTTGACATTCGCCATTTTATAGGGCATCCTTATATATAATTATATTATTTAGAGTTATCTTGCGTTATTTCTAAAAACACAGCAATTCCTAACCTGTAATAGTCTCAATCCCGTCACGGAGCGAGAAACACAAAAAAATAATTTCAAAGGCAGGATACTTGTCTTTACTCACACTGTAGGCAACAGGAACCCGACAAAGATAATAGACAAACAAGGAGCCCCGACCATGTCCATCTTCTATCCGCGAAAAAACCAACACCGTCAATACCGAAAAACCGTCTGCGGGCTTATGTCCGTTTGTTTAATCTTTAGCGTTATCGCCTCGCCCTTAAGCGCCTGGGCCCAGACATTGCCTGCCAATCCCTTGAACCTGCCGCCGGTCGGCACGATGGTTGCGATGAGCCCGGCTTACACGCCGGCCATCATCAAAGGCATTACCGTGCATCCGGATAATCCTTTACAATTTAATTTTATCGTGGACACCGGCGACTCAGAGCTTGCCGGCGAGGCCCTTAAGTCTGAATCCACGCGCCTGATCAAATATTTCTTATCCACCATCACCATCCCGGAAAATGATCTTTGGGTCAATCTCTCACCCGAAGAAAAAGACAATATCATTCCTGAAAGCTTCGGGGAAACAGAAATGGGACGTGATCTGCTGGCCCAGGATTATATTCTCAAACAGCTGACCGCCTCATTAATGTATCCGGAAAAAGAACTGGGCAAGACCTTTTGGGCACGCGTGCGCCAAACCGCCAAGCAAAAATACGGTACTGAGGATATTCCCATGGATTCCATTAACAAGGTCTGGGTGGTTCCGGAAAAAGCCGTCATTTACGAACACCAGGGCTCAGCCTATGTCATTGACAGCCGACTGAAAGTCATGATGGAAGAGGAGTATCTGGCCTCCCATCCCGACCGCGCAACACAGAAAGGCGAAGAGGCAGCCGCTGACCGCACGCACCTGACATCGGCCATGATCAAAAATATCATTGTGCCTGAGATCGAAAAAGAGGTCAATCAAGGCCAGACCTTTGCCCGCCTGCGCCAGGTCTACCATTCCATGATCCTGGCCTCCTGGTACAAAGAGGCCCTTAAAGAAAGCCTCCTGTCCAAACTGTATGCGGATAAAAATCTCATTAAGGGCGTGGACGTGCAGGATAGAAACGTCAAACAAAAGATCTACCAACAATATATGGAGGCCTTCAAAGAAGGCGTCTACAACTACATCCGTGAGGATTTTGACGCGTCTACCGGCGAGGTCATCCTCAGGCGCTACGCCTCGGGCGGGGCCGCCATGAAAATCACCCCGGTCAAACAAGTGATCACCGGCTCACCGGATCGACTGAATGACACAGATTTTGCCATGGTCGCCCAGGGGCTTGCGCCCAGCAGCGAAAAGTCCCGGCTCATCAACCTTGAGGTCACGGTTGTGGAAAATATCCCCCAACCCGCTTTGGCCGGTATTTCTTCGGGAGAGCCCCTGAGCATAGCCGACGCTATTCAGCAAAAGATGGCGGCCGCGGGCCAAAATACCCTCAAACTGCGACGGATAATGCCGGGGCAGACTGTCATTACCGGGCCAACCGTCTCAATGATCAACCGGGATATCACCCAGCCGCTGGTCGTGGAGCCCTTAGATGACGAGTTCATTCTGGCCTACCGCATCCCGGACATGGCCCAAAAACTCTCGGCCATGGCTGTCCGCGAGATGCAACCGCTCATGACGCCACTGCAAACGATCCAAAAACAGATCCAAGCCATGAAAACCGCGACAGACGCGCAAGAATATAACCTGGCCTTCAGCCGGATTCCGCCTCAGATCATGCGCCTTTCCCATTTAATGGATATGATGACCTATCATTATCCCGAACTTGTTGCGGGTTCCCTTGCGGAAGAAAAGATGCGGCAAGCCGAACAAGCCCTGAAAGAAACCATCCGTTTTTATGTAGCCGAACACATGCTGGCTTATTTCTTGTCTCCGGACATCCAGCCTTTTGCGAAACCCTGGGCAGAAAAGCAAAAAGATTTTTTGCAGGTTGAACAAAACATATCACAGATCTATGCCTTTGCCGACAGACTGAGCCGCCTTAACCGCGTACCGGAAAAAAATCCCCAAGGCTCCTTGCTGAAGCTTGAAGACCTTATGGAGGCGACCCGGGGTGACGATCATGCCATGGCCACTGATGCGCGGCAAAGCGCGGCCTTAACAGTCTCCCGCTTGATCCCGCAGGGCGAGACCATACGCACCTTTACACAAGAGGAAGAACAAACCTTATTGTCCGGATTAAACCCGGAGATGATAAGCGCCCTTAATCAGGATATCACGGTTCCCCTGGTTCTTTGGCGAAACCCGGACGGATCCCTTGCCGTGCAAAAGATCCCTGAAGACGAAGTTATCGCCGGGGTACAGGACCATGCCCAACGGCGGCAAGCCCAAATACAACCCTTAATGACCCGCTTGATAACCCTGATCAGCAACCTGCGCCAAAAAAAGTCAGGAGAGACCGAGCCATCGCTTTATCGTGAAATGGATGATCTTTATGAACAACTGAAGGAGGTCCTTGACGCGCTGTCGGCCTCCGAGGACATTCCGCCAGCACCGACTGCCAAAGAAGACAAGCTCGCCCGTATTAAAAACACCCTTGACCAGACCCTTAAGCATTACATCACAAAGGAAATCATCCTTTCTGAAAACAATATTCCTGCGGCGGAGTTCACAAAGTCCGCACGGACCTTGCGCTATTTTAAAACAGACACGATCTTTAAAGCGGCCCTTACCATTGAACAGCTTGCGGATCATTTTACGGATATCCGTGCCCTCCCGGAATTGTCGGCTGACCAAACAATTTTTGATCTATCAGAACTCATTGACACGATCAAAGACAGCCACACCGATAAAATGGCCAACGCAATCATTGAAGACATCCTTTTGCATAACTCAAAAGTCTTGCCGAATTTGCTTCTTATCAATAACGAACAAGCGACCCTCCTGGGATTAAACAATGGCGGGCGGATCAAGAGGATCAATCAGGATATTTCCAAACCCCTGTGGCTGTCGCAAACCCATAACAATATGATCAACGCATTATATCTTGCCAATATGCTACCGGCGATCAAAGCGACGACCCAAGAGATAACCGCGCCATTCATGTCCCCTTTGGCCCAGATCAAAGCCCGGATACAGGAGATGAAAACAGCCGACGACCCGCAAACCTATGAAGACGCCTTTGACCAGATCGAGACAAACATACATGAAATTTCGCAACTCTTAACAACCCTGGATCCGCATCTACCGGAAAATAAAGCGGTGGCCATAGATTCGGCTGAAACAAAAATCACAGCCGCCACCCAAATGGCCCGCAACACCCTGAAACATTTCATCAGCAACAAGATCGCGCCGGTGATGGTGCTCGATCCTTTCCTCACCGGATTTGAAGATCCGGAAGAACAAAAACAAACCGCTTTTGAAACAGCCGAGAGGGCCCTCAGAGAAGTCAATGCGACCATCGATATCCTTTTAGAATTAAAAGGCATCCCTGAGGAACAAGGAACCGACCGGGTTTTTGATATTACCGAACAGATCACCCGGCGCGCCCGGCAAGACCATGCCATGAGCGCGCACAGAAATATCGCCGAGGCTATCCAGGACCTGCCCGGTATTATGGATAAACACATGCCTCTTTCGGCCGAGACAGTCCGCATGCTCGGACTGACCGATGATATTATCCAGAAGATCAATGCTGACCTGACCCTTCCGGTCTGGATCACCGGCACGGTTGAAACCGGGGTTTATGCCCAGGCCGGGTTCATGATACCGCGCCACTTTGAGATGATCGGCCGCCAAAGCCTGTCTGAGGTCATGGGGGATTTCTACAATATCATCCGCGAAATGAACATTATGCTCAAGGCCAAATCCGAAAAACCATACCAGGCAGCGTTTAAAAAACTCACGGAATTTACCGCAAGCATGGAAAACAAGATCGCCGCCTTGTCCATTCCTTTTGCGGACATGCCCGCGCCCGGCTCTCTCCAGGAAAAAGCAGGCAAGATCCTGGCCTTTTACCGGAATTCCATTCCTTATTATTTCGGCAATTCCCTGGATACCTCTTTGATCGACCCGCAAAATCTTCCGGTAAAGACACCCCGGCCGGCCAAAGAAGAGGCGTTTAAAAAATTCAATCATCAACTGATCCGTAAAAGCAGCCGGTTTCACAAGCTTTTGAACATCTCATATCTGCCGGAAGCCATTGAAGACATGGGCATTCTGGACCTGAGCCGGCACCTGGGATCTGACACCCAAAGCCCGCAAGATTTTGCCATGGTATCAACGCAAACCATACAGAAAGCTGTTAAACAAGGCATCTTTGAATTCCCGGTAATCGATTTTTTAAGCGAAGATAATCCGGAACTGGGCACCATCAAACGCCGCATCCAGGCCACACAGGCCAATGGCGACATCCCCGGCTTCTACCGGGAACTGATCGGTTTTAGAGATTACCTGAACCGCATGACCCCTAACCAATCATTCCAGCTGGGTGGACTCACGGTCAAAATCCGTCACATCCAGGATTTTGCCGAAGAGCACGCCATTGCTCTGACACAGCCGGCACAGGATCAGGCCCCGGATGATGAGGCCATGCTTTCTTATGAGCTGCAACAAAAAGCCCTGACCCAGGGCCTGTTCACCTTTAATTATCCAAGGGTCATCGGTAAGGAAAAAGCCCTTGTCCTGACCCTGAAGGAAAAGGCGCTGGCCGCCCAACAAGGCACGGATCTTATTGAGCTTTACAAAACCTTTATTGCCTTACGCAAGGCTGTAGGCGCGGCCAATTCCCGCGGCAGACCTTACCAGTACTTAACCCGCAGGATCCAGAAGATTGAACAATTCGCCCGGGATAATGACCTGACGTTACCGGACCGCTCCGGCATCCGGCCTGAGGATTATGCCATGACCGCCGATATCCCGGAAATCGCCGAAATCCTGGGCGTAGAGACCGGATTGATCAAACTCGCCTTAAAGCTTGCGGCCCAAAATCTGCCCTATACTTTTTATCAATATTATAATGTTGTGCTTGAAGACGGTCTTCTGAACACGATCACTTTAAATGATATTGATGCGGATATCTTTATCAACACCATTGCCGGAGAAAGCTTCTTTCATTTACAGGATGAGGCCATCGTTGATGCACTGGAAAAAGCCGGGCTCTGGGTCACGATAGCCGATAACTGGCGCGCCAACAGAAAAGAAATACTCAAGCAAATCGAAGAAGGGGATACCGACTCCTGGGGTTTTCCGACTGACCAGATTTCTTTGCCTTTTTCCGGCGATTTGACAACTGACGAGGCCATGCGTGTAAGCGCGCAGGCGCAACGGACAGCCCGGCTTTTGGGGATCGACCAACAAGTTGTTGAACGGGCCCTGCTTTTGGCTTTTGCCCGCACCGCCTATGACGTTTATGAAAGATATAATCCCGCCTTGGACCGGCCCCTTGAGGATGTGGATCTTGAGGATACCAACCCGTTTATTTTTATTGATACCCTGATCCATAGAGGCGAGTTAGAATTATCCGAAGACGCGCTGGTGAATTTTCTGGAAGAAAAAGGGCTTTTCCTTGAACTGACCGGACAATTCCGCGAATACCAAAAGGTGCTGCAGGAAAACATCGAAGAAGGCGTTTCTGCGCTTTTCAACCCGCGCGGTCCTTTACTGGAAGACAACGCGATGAGCACCGCGGCAATGACGTCTTTTTACGTGGAGCAAACCATCACAGAATTAATACAGATCACCGCGATCAAGGAAAGGGTCTTAAAGACCCGCCCCGAAAACGGCCTTATCACCGCCGATCTCGGCAAACGGCTTCAAAAGACACCCGGAGAATGGGAAAGATTTTTTAACGCCCGCCTGAAGATCAAGCAGCAGGAACTCAGCCGGCTGTTGATCAAAGAACGCCTGCTGACAAAAATGGCGCCGACCCAGGCTGACAGTGATACCTCCGCGCTGATGGAGGCCTTCGCCCAAGGATATTTTTTGACCCCGATGCAAGAGGCTTTTTCGCAAAACCAGAAAATTTACCAGATGTACCGGGGAGAACCTGATATCGCTGCCCAGCTTTATCGCATGCACGAAAAAATGCCTAATATCAAGACCAACTTATGGGTGCACAGCGCGCATCAAAAGATCCTGTTCGCAGAGGCGCTTAACTTCGCAGCGCTGTTTGAATCCCTGCATATTATTACCTACAGCGACGGGTCTATCAACGCGGTCCTGGTCCCGCGCGCAAACACAAACAAAGACTTTTCCATGGGCACCCGTGATAATGTCAATGCCTATGTTACCGTTAATAACCTGCAAGACTATCTCGACGGCGCCAAGATCACGGCGAATAACCATAAACAATATACCCTGATCTCACGCGTGGATTTTCAAAGAGAACAAAACACCTATTTTGTGGACATTGATATCCTGGGAGACATCACAACCAAACCGGTACGGGCGGCGCGCTTCAAGATAAAGGGAAGTCATGTCTTTGACTTCAATATGAATTTGAGCCGGCTGCGCTTGGATGATACCGGGGAGACTACCGATCTTTCCCGCACAGACCTCTCTGCGAAGATCCTTGAGAAGATAGCTAAGATCCTATCGCCGGCTGACATGGGGCTGTTGCTGGCCACCATGGAACAAAGCGTTGAACAACTGCCGCAACAAGGCTGGTTCATCAGCCATTACGATCCTAGCGCCTTGTCGACCACCCACTTTTATGAAGGCACCCGGCAAAGAAAAGGACAGCTGACGGTCCCAGGCGACGAACGGCATTTGACCCACGCACAGATCCTTGAACGTCACGGGGAAGAACAGTTTTACAGTAACCGGGATGATTCTGCCATGACCGTTTATCCCTCAATCCTGAATATGCGGGTTGAACAATCTTTTGAACGGTTGACCGAGCTTAATCTGGAAAGATACCGCATGCTTTTATCGGCCCGGAAAAACGGTAATCAAGAAGTTGTCATGCGCCATTTGGGCCAAATCCTTTTTAATACACCCGAAGGATGGGCCAAACACTATGAAGAGCAGCTGAGAAATGAACGCGCCTTTTATAATAGATTGCAATCCCAGCGCGAAGCGCAGGAAGAAAATCAACCCACTGACGCGGATCAGGATTTAGAAGCCCTTAGCAGCACGCTCCTGGAGGCCCGGTTCAAGACCTTAAAGGAGACCGAAATCCTTCACCAGGCAAAGCAGCACGAAATCATCGACACCCATACGGATGGCTTTGATTTCCTGAGAACCTTGCGCCGGAACCTGGTAAGGCAAAAAGTGAATCTGTTTACTCCGGGATTAGGGCGTACCAATTTCACCGACATCTTTGACCGCCTCCGATACCCTAATGAAAAAATCCTGAACGTACACATTTTGTACTATGCTGACGGATCCCAAAATGTGGTCATCTTCTTCAAGCCGGTCCCATCTGCTTTAGATGACACCGCCATGACCGCGCAACAAAGGATCAACCAAAAAGTTTTAGCCAGCCATGAACCCGGGGAAGACCTGATCCGCGCGCTTGGCCAGGAAGGCATTACGGTGCCAAGGCTTAAGGCCCTTCTGGAGGCCCCGATCACCATTGACCTGGCAGAATCCAGGACGTTCCTGCCGCGGGACTGGAAACAGATCCTGGGCCGGTTCGCGGTCAATACCAGCGAATCTTTGGCCTTTGATTTCAGATATGACGCGCTGGAGCTGATCCTAAAATGGAGCAATCCGGCCACTAACAGCGAAGCCCTTTTCAACAAAGCCGTGTTTTTGATCTTTGACTCAGGCATTCCTGTCGCTCAAAAAGCCGCCGAGGTAGTCCTCACGGCAGATAACTTCTACAAAATGATGGCTGCGCTGCTTGAAAACGGCCGCGCGGCCGAGGCCCTGCGCATGGTCCGGTTCCTGGAATCTAAAGTAAACGGCACTTGGGATAACAGTGCGCCAGGCGATGAGGCCATGGCTAGCAACACCAAGCCCGGCGTTATGGCGGTTTACAGTGATAGCGCGCTCAGGCAACAAATCTACAGCCAACTTAACCGCTCCGGCGGAGTGAACGTCTATGAAGCAGCCACGCGCGCTGAGGCCCTGCGCATGATCGCCCGCGATGTTGTGCCCACGGTCGTCCTGACCGATGATGCCGGATTCGCCCAAGAACTCCAGACTGCGGCGCCGTCTGTTTCGGTGTTCGCTTATTCTTCACAAGATCCGCTCACCATGGAGGGCCCCAATGTGATCGGCCGCGCTCACAGTGCCCGTGTTCCGGTTACAGAGCTCTCAAGCCTGATCCGGCAGACCCTGTTCAGGATCAATTCTGAGGCTGAATATGGCGGTATCGATTTTACCCGCGGACGGCTGAACCTTGAAATCCGCCGTGACGGCAAGGGCGTGCCTTTACCGCTCAGCAATCAACCGCTTGAAAATATGCGGATCGAAGGCTTTTTCCCGGTCATCATCAATGTCACACCGGTCAGCAATCTTCCGCTTCTGCTGGGCATCAAAAGCAATGACAGGCTCTACTTTTCCAAAAAAATAGAATAAGGTTACATAGAACCTGTCCATACTTCTAATCTGTTATACTTGTAATATGAGTATTTTTACGAAGGGTAAAAATCTTTCACGCCGGGTATTCAGCTGGCTCAGTATCATCTGTTTCAGCTGTTTCAGCATCCTGACCGTGACGCCTTACTCAGCTCAGGCGCGGGAATCCTTGCCTTTTTTACCTGAAGTAGGGCAAAGGATCAGCCTGAGCGAGTCCTTTGCGCCGCCCGTCATCAAAGGCATCCAGATCTTTCCGGACAATCCGCTGCGTTTTGATTTCATTATTGACACCGGCCATTCCCATCCCGAGAACCTGGACCTGCAAGCCGAATCCGGCAAATTGATCAAATATTTCCTGACATCCTTGACTGTGCCTTCGCAAGACCTGTGGGTCAATTTATCGCCCCATGAAAAAGAACGCATCATTCCGGAAAAATTCGGTAACACCCAGATGGGCCGCGATCTTTTAGCGCAGGACTATCTTTTAAAACAGGTCACGGCCTCGCTGATCTACCCGGAAGAAGCGCTGGGCCAAACCTTTTGGGAAGAAATTTACTCGGGTCTCAACGACCAATTCGGGCTGACAGAGATCCCGGTCAACACCTTCAACAAGGTGTGGATCGTTCCGGATAAAGCGGTGGTCTTTGAAAACGGTGCGCTGGCCTTTGTCGAATCGTGCCACCTGAAAGTGATGCTGGAAGAAGATTACCGCGCCAGGCAAAAAGCGCATGACCGCGCTTTAACCCAAGTTGCAGATACGGCGGAAACCTCTGAGATATCCCGGATGACATCTGAGGCCATACGCACCGTTATCCTGCCGGCCATTGAAAAAGAGGTAAACAGCGGCGCGCATTTTACCCGGCTGAGGCAGATCGCCCAGTCACTGGTCCTGGCCACCTGGTTTAAAAAGAAACTTCTAACCGGCCTTGAAGAATCCAAAACCCGGCACCTGTTTGCCACAACTTATCTCGACCGGAATCTCATCGAAGGGGTCGATATCGACGACAAACAGATCAAAGAAAAGATCTACGCCCAATACCTGGAGGCCTTTAAGCAAGGCGTCTACAATTACATCCGGGAGGATTATGACCCGGATACCCAAAATATCATTCCCCGCAAATATTTTTCAGGCGGAATGGCCTTCAATGTGGACGCGGCCATGGTCACCCAAAGCGTTACGCGCGGACAGATTACAGAAACCTTATTTGATCAAAGATTTGCCGGCACGACCCAAGGGTCTTTGTTGGTGGCCAACACAAATATTGAACCGCGCATAACCGATCCTAACCTGATCACAAGACTCGATCAAGAGACCGCGATTAACCAAAGCGGGCTTATCGGAAAATATAAAGTCATAAGCCCGGTGGAAATCCGGGAAGGATCAAAAGAGATCCGTTTCACGGGTACGCACATTGAAACCAACCGGCAAGAGACCATTACCTTAAAAATCCTACACAAAAAAAACGCAGCTGAAGCGCTGGGCCGGTTATGGGCTTTGACTCAAAGTCATTCTGTGCTGAGCGGGATCCTTGAATGGTATAACACCCATTTTCAGGATTACTACGTGATCGCCGAGAACCCTTACGGGATCCAGGGCCTGGGACAGGAAAATGTCATTGCTGTTTCGCAACGATTCAGCGAGGAGCCGATCGTGCTGTTGCATGAGATCGCCGAAGCCATGGGACACGCGGGCCGGCTGCAGGCGGAAAACATTTTACCTTTACTGAAGGATACCGCCTGGTTCTATGAACACATCCGCAAACCCGGACGTAAGGGAATGGACCTGCATTACGCCTTACGGGCACTGATGCGGGAGCTTAACACGCAAGCGGACCGTTCTGTTACCCTGGAAATTCAGGGCCGCTTTTCCATTAAAGAGGCGGCGGACCTGGCAAAACAACTCTCACCGCAATTAATGACCCCGCCGCTTTTAAAAGATTTCCGCGCGATCCGGGAAACCGCCAACTCGCGCGCCGAAGAGGAAACCCTGATCCGGGAACTCATCAAAAAACACGAAGCCCTGCAAAAGGCGCAGGATGAAGAGCGCGCGCGTAAAGCCGAAAAGGCCCGCCAAAGAAGCGAGGAGGAACAAAAACAACGCAGCGCCATTCGCGCCATCCTCAAAGCCGCGCGCAATACCCACAATGACTTCTCCCTGAACCCCGACACCAAAAATGCCCAGGTAAAATCCAGGCTTGAGGCCCTTTACGTCATGAATCCCGAGTGGGTAAGGCAGGAGACCGGCGCTTTTTTGAGAGCCAACACCACCTTTGCCACAAGTTATTTCAACGGTATCCTGATGGAAAGTTTTTTTGAAGAAAGCATGGAAAACGTTCCGGCATTGATCCTTGATCTGTACCAGGGAATCGGCAGCCGTTTGAATTCGTTCAAAGATAAAAAGAACACATTACGGCTGCTTTCAAACTTTCTGAACAAGATCAGATACCTGCCCTCAGAAAAATTACTGGAGATCTACACGCCGCTCCAAAGAGATATCAACGCGATCTACGGTAAACGGCCCTCGGTCCAGCGTCACAAGGTCATGATGATCACACACTATGAGGATTTCTTTGACCAGGATCCGCAAAACGCAGATATTCTCTATTTCAAAGAAAATTTCAATGAACTTATCCGCCGCAATGTCCGGATCCGGGATGAGAAGAAACTGCAATTTCTGGTATCATTGCACGCTGAATCCACCTTTACGCGAAGAGCGCTTAATGAACTTTTTTCCGCACTTCTTAAAAAAGACCGCGGCGCGACTTTAAGCAACCTGCTTATCGCTGATATCCGCGCGGATCAATTCCCAAGCCTGGAGGCCAAGGCCTTTGTCCTGGAATCCTTGATCAGTACCAAAAAAATCCTTTTAGGCATAAAAGCCAAAGAACAAATCATTGATACCCTGCTAACGCTTTTAGCTGAGCCGGCGACCAGGCAACAACAAAAAGCCCTGCGCGCGAATCTTAACAACCTGGCCTTGGGCGACCTGACCTTACCCGCCAAAGAAAAGATCGCTGACACCTTTCGCGCCGCGCTTACGGAAACGGCCGGCCGTATTCAGGCCAACACACAAGAAATCAACAAGATCGACACCATCGAAAAAGATGCGCGGGACAATATCAACGATCCCGCGATTCAAAAGATGATGCTGGATGAGACAAAAAAGGAAAAAGAGAAGGCCCTCAAGGAGCAGGAATCCCTTATGGAACAAATGGAAAACCAGATCAAAACCCTGACCCGGTTGATCATTATCGATTCTGAGGAACACCTGAATATGCTTATGGCGCTCAACACTATCGATCTGCCGTCGGAAACCCTGGCATTTGAAAACGGTCTGATCAACCATCTAAAAAATCTGCTGGCCGATGAAACCCTTGATATCAATATCCGCGCGGAAATCATCAGCAACTTCCGGAACCTGTTCATGCGGGGCAATGAACGCATCTCACCGTTTTTCCAGGAGGCCATAGATACCTCCATGCCTGAGGACATCCGCGCTCTGACCGCTCCGCTGCTGCAGGCAAAGGACTCAGACATTACAGAGGCAGGCCTGACAGCCGCGCTTTCCCAACCCGGGCTGCCGGAAAAAACAGGATTACTTTTGATCTTGAAGATCCAAAGAAATGAGACCCTTTTAGACCGCATAATCGCAAACAAAGAGATTCCGGCCGGCCTGCGGCTTTACGCCTTCAGCTGGTACGCGTCCCAATTCTTGCATCACTTTACCAGGGATGAACAAAAAATTTTAATCACGACCTATGACCAAGAAAAATTGAACAGCCTGTTAGCCTCACTTGAAAACGACGCGCTGCAATATCTGAAAGACATGGCAAAGGATCCCAACGCGGTCAAGCAGATGATCGACGATATTATGCTGCAAGATGAAGTTGCCCAGACCTATATGATGGCGGCCTTTACGGTCATCCAAAACTCGGTGGCCCCGGTATCCGCTAAAACCTTTATCTCGATCGCCTCGCATATTACCGAATCAAAGATCATGGCGTATTATGAAAATGCCAATGCCCGCCTGCATTTCGGCGGCAAGATCCTGAAACGCGCGCAAGATCCCACCCAATTCTTTTTCCAGGTCGCCTCCCATGAACTGATGCATACTATCCTCAGCGAGGAGTACCTCTATGAACCTGTCAGCCTGAATCAAAGCATCCTGCATGAACTGCTCAGCGATGTGACGGCTTTTGCTTTATCAAAGGAAACCGATATGGATACCGGGATCTTTAAAGAGGCGGTGCGCTTTACAGAAGACTTTTTACGTGTTGCGGGTGACGATTACCACAGCGTCGAGGGCCATGAAGGGGCGCGTGCGCAGCTGACAGAGATCGAGGCCTTTTTTGACTCGCGCCAAAGCGCCTGGGACCCGAAAAAAATGCTGAGGACCGCATTACGCCTGCTGACAAATTTCGAAAATAAAAACAAATCTCCTAAAGAATTTACGCAACTGATGCTGCGGCATTACAATGATCCGCGCCTGTTTTACCGCTCAAAAGAAGAAGGCGCTGTATCCGATCAGGATACAAATTTTTTCGCATCTTTAAGTCCTTCTCAAAAAGATGTCTTGGGGATCCCCACATCCGCGGCAGAGCCGCTCAGAGAACCGATCCTCAAACGCCAGGAGATTTCCGCGTTTTTCGAAGAATCCGCGGATTACGCGATGACGGCCCAGGCCGCCGGGCCGCAAGACCAGGTAGGGGGGATCAATCTGGATCCGGCCTTGATGGAACTGCAAACCACCGGCCAGGGCCTGCCCCTGATCCTACCGAAAACTGTGACCGACACGCTGCAACCTTCACAGATCAACGGATTCACGCCCGTGATCTTCAGCATCCACCCGTTTGTCTACCAAAAGTAGGGACCAAAACAGGGACAGATTTCTTACAATCAAGCCAACAAAAAATGGCAAAAAAAGCAGGGTCTGTCAGTAGTTAAGAAAATATTTGTAATCACCATCCCTTTCGGCTACAATCGCAGAATATTAAATAGAAACATGTAAAAAGGAACTAATTCTGTGATAAAAGACCTTAAAACCCCACTCTTATTCTTTGTAATGATATTTGCCTTGCTGAGCGGCGCAACTGATGGCTTCGCGGAAAGCTCTCCCACTGTTTATGACTATCTGATCACGGATATCTCCAGCGGGGATTTCTTTGACGCGGAAAAGTCCCCATCCAACCCTGATGATAATTTGATGTGCTG
>JAGYNW010000279.1 GCA_018399915.1 Candidatus Omnitrophota bacterium | reverse complement strand
TATCTTCAAAGAGCGACTTGTTTTTAACCCAAAATACACATTAAATTGCAAAAAATCCAATATTACTTTCATCTTCTGTACAATTGTTCGGCTTTTTTAACAAATTCAATAAATTGTTTGCGATAACCGAAAAGATCTTTTCCCCTGGCGCCCTGGGCTGCCTTTAAAACATGTTCAAAAGAAGCCTTCCCTTTAAGAGGGCTATCACTCAACAATAAGCCGAACTCTAAAACAGAAGCGGCAAATTGAGAATCTAAAGATGGGGTCTGCTTTATATCGTTAATGTAAACATCTTGTCTTAGCTCCTCCATATTCCTCGAGCCGGCTTCTTTGCAAGTCAGCCCCAAAGTGACCAGAGGCATTTTTCTTTCAGGGGCTTCGGGATTGTTAAGTCCCGGTCGTTCATGCAATTTAAGTTCGTAAAAAATGTTTACAGCATAATTGGAAAGCAGGTCTTCCCCTTCCTGGGCATTGCTGAGTACCGCCTGCCTGGGCGTGTTATAATTGCGATATCCCAAAAGGGTGTACGCATCAACCATGTCCGGATTTAGTGTTAATATCATTTTTGCATCATTTAAAAGCACCTTTGTCTCAGGTGTCATTTTTGTATTTATTCTTATCCATAAAAGGTGATTGTCGGAATTCCATGGACATGGAGACAATTCAGCCTTCAGAGCAACATTGGCATTCTTTTTATTTATATTGATATAGTTAAATGCATTGACCAGTTCTTCCACCCGGGCTGAATATTTTGGCGGCATACGGCCGCTTTCAAGAAATTGTTGAATAAGTTTATAAGAAAATGTCCGTACGTTTAAGGGGCAAAATGAAGAGGAATTGTTTTGGGTTTTCAAAAAATGATTTTTTCCAGGGTTGGTAAAATTTATAGCTTTCACTTTAATATCCCAAGGATACCTGCGTGTGTTAAGGGCAGAAGTGGTCAGGGAATCTTCATCTTCTTCTGTTTGGCTTGTGTCTGTTTGCGCAGAATTTCCGGAATTCTCCGTACTTGTTCCGGCCGTGTTCGCGGATGAAATTTTGATCATTTCATTTGAGGAGACATCCAGAGCAACATTCATCATGGAAGTAATGTCATCTCTTTTATCTCGGATATCGATAATATATTTAACCGTCCGTTGATTCTGAAATAGTTGATATATTATATGAATAAAAACTATAACAAATAAAAGCAAAAGAATCTTGTGAACATGTGTGCGGGCAAGGATCAAAAGCGGGTTAACATTTAATAATTTGCATCGGGTTTTATAGATCATTTGGGCCACTTTATCCGGTGGTTTTCGGATGATCTGGCTGATTTTTGCGTAGCTCAACTTGTGGTATTCCAAGAGAGTGATCGCTTCTTTCTGTTCCTTAGGAAGACTATTGATGCTGCGTTCCAGTTCTTTAGGGATGGTGTCCTCCATCCATTTTTTGAGTTTCACAGACAACTGTTCAATGTCACGGCGGAATTTACGGCAGGATTGACAATGCAAGATGTGTGATTCCACTTCTTTAATATCCGACAGCTGATATTCTTTATCGAAGATGCTGGATATCTTTTGTTTTATTTTGCCATGCGTAGCCATAAGTCAACTCACAATGAAGAAGGTTTTAGAACCGATATTAACTTCATGATAGCGATAAATACCGCGCATGACAACTCATAAGATGATTTTTTGCGATAAAACTTTTTTTGCGATGATCTTAAAAAAATGGATTTCAAGATTGTCTTCTTACCCTCAAATGATAAAGGCGATTAATCCCTGCAAATATCAGAAAGCACAGGATCGCACACAATAAAACCGCCAAGATTGCAGTTTTTAAATTAAAAGCGTGAAGATCGCGGGCAGCCACATAAATGAGCAGGAACCCGACCAGGACAGGTATCCATAAATATTTCGTAGATAAGGCCGGAGCTTTCCAGTATTTGCGGGAGATGAAGACCAAAAAGGCCTTCCAGGCTAACACAGAGACCTTCATAGAGATAGACAAATTTAGAAACAATAAAGAAACCACGGCTATTCCTGCAAGCATATTAAAAAAAGCAATATGGGCCTTGTGAACAAATTTTTGATTAGGAAATGGAAGTGCGGGAATGACACACAAAGGATACAATACGCTCAACATAAACAAAAAAAGAACTATTTGCGATGCATCCATAATGTCATCTCACGGAAATGTTTTTCAGGAAAGAAAATTCTAAAAATTTAAAATTTGTTTGCAATAAAAGCTTAAAAAAGATTGAAAATCATCAGTATCTACTACAGTAAACTGAAGGCCGTTTAAATAGTTACCAGCGGAATTATCAAATCGGTTCCACATAATCTTACCTTGCAGTTTAATATTGATATCTTCATCTTTAAGATACAGGGTTATGATCACGATGGATTGGGTTTCCACAGCATCTTCGCCCGAAAAACACAACCCACCTGCGGATATATCCTGAATTGTAATTTCTTTAGATAGATTCGGAAGGTCCTTCTTAATATATTGGGCCTTGAGGTTGACAGTGGCGCGTTTGTGTTGTCTTTTAAATTCCATATAATGTTAAATTTTATAAAATAGCATTTAAGTCGATTTTTTCGATCTGTTCTTCAAGTTGTTTTTTTAGGATACGTTGTTCTTCGGCTTTTTTCTTGCCCATGAAATAAGTAAA
>JAGYNW010000278.1 GCA_018399915.1 Candidatus Omnitrophota bacterium | reverse complement strand
AACCCGCAATCAGTGGCAACTAATTCTAACTAAAAGGAGGACAGCTGGATGGGAAAGAAAAAGTGGCTTATAAAATTAAAGTTTATTTTTTTTATTGTATTTTTAATGGCGCCTCTGAACTTTTCTTCAACTCTGGGTCATGCCGCAAGCGAAGACGGAGCGGATGAAGACCGGCAACGAATCATCACTATCGAAGAAGATGTCATGTCCAAACGGGAAAAATCCCCTCCTATCAAGTTCAAACGGACAGTTGAATCCCAAATCCCCGAACCTGACCTTCCTAAAGGAAAAACTTTAATCAAAAAGATCAAAGTGAACGGCTCAACCCTTTTAGCTCCTGAAGCGATCGAAAAAATCAAACGCGATTACGAAAACAAAGAGCTGACCGGCAGGCAAATACAAAAAGTCACTGACTTGATTACCCGCGCTTATAGTAGAGAAGGGTACGTCACTTCCTATGGATACCCGGATACGAGAGAACTGAGTTCCGGGATCTTGAATATAGATGTCCATGAAGGAAAAACAGGAACGATTACCATCCAGGGCAACAAACATTACACGACCAAACTACTTAAAAAGAAAATCCGCTTGAAAGAAGGGGATTATTTTAACTTTCAAACTCTCAACATAGATGTCTTCCGTTTAAACAGAAAACAGGATATAAAAACCAGCATTATCTGTGACCCTGATATTGAAACAGGCGTAACCGACATCATTATCAAGGTTAAAGACAAATTACCCATCCATGTCATGCTGCAAATGGACAATTATGGGTCGGAATATATTTTCCAGGACCGGTTTAAATTCTTTTTCATCCATAATAATTTGACGGGAAATGACGACCGGTTCTCCATTAAATTGCAAAGATCCCCTCAGGACGCGCATCAACTTTATGATATGGAATATACCCTTCCTCTTAATGACCGCTGGACATTTGATATTTATTACATGCCTTACAAGATTGAAGATTATTATTACAGTGATAACGAAGAAACCGACTTTGAAAAACACGCCCGCAAATTTTATTTTTATTTTCAACAAAAACTTATCGATAAGCCCGGAACCCTCTTTGCTTCGTCATACGGATTCATTTATTATGATATCCACTGGTATACCGGTGGCGGTGACCGCGACTGGGAAGGCGCCTTCAGAAAAGACCGCTTTCGACCTCTCTGGTGGGGACTTATGTTGAATCGCGTCGATAAGTATGGGAGATGGGTTGTCACTCATGATATTGAGAGGGGCCTGAATATTTGGGGCGCTTCTCCGAATAAAAGCGATGCTACCTCCGTAAAAGGCGGCGGCAGCGATTATTGGAAAGAAGAATTTTATGTGGCACGAAGACAAAAATTATTTTGGGGCATCGATTTTATCGGAAAGATGCGCGGCCAATTGTCTTCCAAATCCCAACCCGGTGTCAATGTGTTCGGGTTAGGGGGTTTTATGGGCGTTGTTGATAACCGCGGGTACCCCCGTGCCCAAGCCCCGGGAGATTCGGGAATCGCTTTCACAGGTGGCTTCTCCATGCCTCCTTTTGGTGTTTCCAAGACCGCCAAATTTCCTTTTTCCAAAACACGTATCTATGATGGAGTTAAAATATTCACATTTTACGACTGGGGTAACGCAAAGTTAAGAAATCCCAATGAAGCGCAAGGACAGGAAAAAAGCACGACCTTACAGTCCGCGGGCGTTGGGGTTACAGTCAGTGTTCCAGATAAACAATTATCTATGCGGCTTGATGTAGGCTGGCCCGTATCATCCAAGATACCAAAGGATCAAAGCAATCATCGTCCGAATTTCTGGTGGTCGATAACTAAAACTTTTTAATAATTCTAATTACTTATAGGAGCAAAGCAAAAAGGAGATCAGATTTATGAGAAAATATCCAATATTAGTAATTTTGATTGTTGTGTTCTTTAGCCTTGCCGGCCTGTGTTCCTTTGTCAACGCGGCAGAGGTCCTGGACCTTAAAGGACGTGTCCAGATGCAGTCTGCCTCTGATATTGACTGGACGCCGGTCGAAAGAGGCATGCAGTTAGAATTTGGCGATTCGATCCGTACCGCCAGGAATTCCTTTGTAGATATCGCGCTGGATAAAGCTAAACTGAACACCATCAGGATAGAAGCCAAAACCATGGTCATCCTTAATTCCGAAACAGACGGAGTTGTTGACCGGCTGGATCTGAGCAAGGGGCGGGTTATTGCAAATCTCGAAGATTTAAAATCCGGGATGAATTTTGAAATTAACACGCCTTCAGCAATTGCGGGTGTTCGCGGCAGCAGCTATTCTGTTTATGTGGAAAAAACAACGGATGAAATCGCCGCCTACAAAGATACGGTTTTTTTGACAGCCTTTGACGCCAATAAAAATGAATTGATCGAAGTAATGGTCCCTGAAGGTTTCAAAACCTTTGTGGAACGGTTTGGCAAACCCAGCGCGCTCATTCAAATTTCCACAAGGGAATTTAGACAATTCGATGATATCAGAGAAGATATTAATGACGCGGCTGAAGGAAAATTCGAGGCCAGGGCAAAGAGAAAAAAACGCGAAGCCCGTCAAAAAGCAGAAAAAAAAGCGCTCAAAGAGTCTAGCCAATCTGAAGTCGAAAAAGCGTCAGACATGATTGATGACCATCGCGAATCTATGGAACGATTGCTCGATGTCC
>JAGYNW010000277.1 GCA_018399915.1 Candidatus Omnitrophota bacterium | reverse complement strand
ACTTTATCTGTCTTGAAGATAATTCCTCAGGTAAGGATTTTCAGTGCTTCTTCCTCCTCTTCCCATGCCGCCTCTTCTTCGACTGGGGTTCCCGGGCTTGGCGCCTTTGGATTTCAGATAATTGATCATCTCCTGGTTTCTTCGGAACATGGCCATGTTGAGGGGCGTAGCCCCGTCTTCTGTGGCCACGTTGACATCGGCTCCGTTTTCAATCAGAATTTTTACGGCTTGTGTATGCCCCGGTTTCCTCCCGCTTTTGATAACAGCAAAATGCAATGGGACAGAATTGTTCAGGGTTCTGGCGTTTACATCCGCCCCGTGTTCGATCAAGATCAATGCTGCCTCTGGATTGGCTTGGGAGGCCGCGACATGCAAAGGGGTTCCATTGTTCGCGTTTCGGATGTTTACATTAATATTGTATTCATCAAGAAGAACCTTCATCACTTCAAGCTGATTTTTTCCCGCAGCCCAATGTAAAGGGGTTTTTCCGATATCATCTTTGGCAGTCAACATAGACGGGTCGTTATCAAGAATGGTTCGTACCTTGGCAACATCTCCGTTTTTAACAGCTTCGTGGATTTCCAATGCGAAAGCATAGCTTGAAAGAAAAAACATCATTAAAAAAACAATTCCAGAAAATAATCTTTTCCTCATTTCGTTTCTCCCTTTTATAATTAGTTATTAATTTCTCGAAATCACTTGTCTAACTCAAGATTTTTAATTATAATGCAAAATCTATGGAAAAACAACAGTCGAAAAAGAAAAAAGTGGGCATTACAGGTGCGACAGGAAATATCGGTTCAACCTTGCAGCAGGGATTACATCAGAACTATGACCTTGTCCTTTATGATGTCCGCAAAGGTCACATTTTACCAGACCTGAAATTTGTGAAGGCCGACCTTTCTGACCCGGATGAGATCAACGGTATTTTTGACGGGTTAGACGCGCTTATTCATTTAGCCGGAAATCCTCATCCCAATGCACGCCCGGCAGAGACTTATCAGCACAATTTCCGCGCCACCAGCTTTGTTTTTGAAGAAGCTTTACGTGCGGGAGTGAAAAAAATTGTGTACGCGAGCTCAAATTTTTACCATGAAGTGGCTATCGGAGAGAAATTGTCTCAGCCGGCAGCCCCTCTGATTACCTTAGATAGTCCCCCCAGCCCTATTTCTCTTTATGGCCAGTCAAAGGTTTACGGAGAGAATCTTGGACGCCATTTATCCTACCGCGGCATGTCGTTTGTCGCCTTACGGATTGGCTGGTCCATACCTCAAGATGATCCTAGCCTCTATGGGGGTGACTACATGCGAGCGGTATTCTGCAGTAAAAAAGACCTTGTGCAGGCGTTTACAAAAGGGATTGAGATCGAAACGGATTTCCTTGCGGCTTTTGCGGTCAGCGACAACAGCCGCGCAGTGTTTGACCTGACAGGCACAAAAAATCAACTGGGATTCATCCCTGAAGATAATGCGGAAAATTATTTTTAGACGGTCTTTTGATTTTAAGCCTCACCGCGAAATAATTCTTATACAATTTAAATATACTTTGCGGAGCAAACGGCCCCTCTCTTTTATTCCCCCGGCCGGTGGGAATGAAATTTAAAAGAAAAAACAAAATAGATCGTGATCAATAAATAAACAGAAAACGATAGGATCGGACTCACCCACGCCAAAGCTGCGCCGGTAAGATAAAGAACAGGGCCAAATATAAACGCAAAAATGATCGCTTTTTTATAGGCTTTTTGGGAAATCCCTTCTTCTAAGATTTCCGGATTATTGAATCCATAATATCTTATGGCGATCAAAGACGCGCCGGTTAATGCCATAACCACACCATAAATAGCAACCGCAAGAGAATTTCGAGGATAGTCCCCTACCAATGCCGTAGGAAAAGGAATGAAACAAACCCAAAGAAGTACCTGCACATTAAGCCAAAAGATTGCGATATTAAATCTCTTAAAATTATCAAGAATGCGATGATGATTTATCCAAACAACACAGATCGTTAAAAAACTAATAACCCAACTGAGAAATTTCGGAAATAATCCGGCTAATGCTTCCATCAGCACTAGCGGTGACTCAGCATGCTGAATATGCGGGACCTTGAGTTCCAAAACCAAGAGAGTCACAATAATTGCAAAAGTTCCATCACTAAAAGCCTCAACACGGTTTTTAGTAAAAACACCATATCGGAAAACGTCTTTTTTTGTTTGTGCCATGGTAGTTATAATTTCCTTTACACGTTACAATGTTGATTTAATATATTATTTCATATATATTAATTTATATTATCAAGATGTGGATTAATTACAATTGCTTTTTTTTGAAATGTTACCATTTTTCATGATGAATTCTTTCAGGTTGAAATCGGTTTATAGGTTTATGTTCCACGCAAGGATATCCAATGGGGATAATGGCAAAGGGAATAATGGTTTGAGGTAGATCAAAAAGGTCTTTAATGTAGTTAACTCTGTCTTCAAGGGGATAAACGCCAAGCCAGACCGCACCTAAATTGAGTGAGGTTATTTCAATGAGCATGTTTTCTACCGCGGCGGAACAATCCTGGACCCAATAACCTTGATGGATTTCCAGGGAAAGGTCTCCGCACACAACAATGCTCAACGGTGCCCCGGCAACGGCTTTTGCGTAAGGGCTGCAATCGCTAAGTTTTTTAAGCGTAG
>JAGYNW010000276.1 GCA_018399915.1 Candidatus Omnitrophota bacterium | reverse complement strand
ATCTGCTGCGGAAAATCAATGCCGCACTTGAAAATCTGCGGAAGAACAAGAAGCTCGACAAAATCCAAAAGAACTATTTCGGGCTTCAGGCACAAAGCTCCCTTCCCGGGGAAAACAAAATGACAACCGCCGTCATAGCAAAGAAACTTGCCAAAGGCTTCGGCGTTACCCTCGCGATTGCGGTATCCGCCCTTATTGGCGGTTTTCTCCTCGCTATCCCTTGCGGGCTTGTTTTGAATAAAGCCGGAGACGGCTTTGCGATTATCTACTGGCCTATCCGTACGGTTGTGGATTTTTTGAGGGGCACGCCCGTGCTTATCCAGCTTTTATTTGCCTGGATGGGCTTGGGGCTTTCACCGTTTGTTGCCGCAATAGGGACGCTCTCACTCAACAGCATGGCATATATGGCGGAAGTTATCCGCTCAGGGCTTATGAGTGTTGACCGGGGACAGGTTACCGCCGGCAAAGCCCTTGCCCTTAGCAGGTATCAGGTCTTTATGTTCATTGTCTGGCCACAGGCATTCCGGGTAGCTCTTCCTTCCCTGATGAATTCTGTCGTGGCCCTTACCAAAGACACCGCTCTTGTTGCGGTTATTTCCGTAGCGGAGGTTATCCGCGAGGCACAGTCCATTATCAGTGTCACTTTTGAGCCTACCAAATATTATTTTATTGTGGCGGTCATGTTTTTCATTGTAACATTCCCATTAATGAAACTTTCCGGAATTCTGGAAAACAAAATTCGCCAGAAAGGATATTCAAATGATTGAGATAAAAAACCTTGTCTATCAGTATGCCGGAAATGATGAAGCGACCTTAAAAAACCTAAGCGTACGCTTTCCGCGCGAAAAAGTTTTTGCACTTCTGGGAGAAAGTGGCTCCGGCAAGACTACTTTTTTAAACTGCATTGCCAGATTTTTAACACCCACATCCGGGGAAATCTTCATCGAAGAACGAAATATAGCGGAAATGACTGAAGCGGAACTCCGCAAAATTCTCGGTGTTGTTTTCCAGAAGCTAAACCTTTTCCCGCACCTTACGGTGTTACGCAATATGACTCTTGCGCCTGAAAAAGTCTTCGGACATGCCCTTAAGGAAACCGAAAAAAACGCATTCAATATGCTTGAGCGATTAGGCATAGCCGACCTTGCCGAAAGATACCCCTCGCACATAAGCGGCGGACAGGCACAAAGGGTTGCGATAGCGCGTGGATTGATGCTGGAGCCGGATTATATGCTTCTTGACGAACCGACCTCCGCGCTTGATGCAAAGACCACCGGGGAATTTACCAGTTGGCTTGGTGAACTCCAGGTTAATACCAGCTTTATTATCGTAACGCATGACCTGCCCTTTGCCGAAGAGGTGGCAAGTCACGGGGTTTTCCTCGAAAACGGAGAGATAACCGCGACCGGATATGTTAAGGAGATCATCCACAAAATTGAGTCAACAATCACAAAATGATTGTCGCATGGCGCGCCGCTTTCAATAATCCGAAGATGGCTTTCGGCATCATATCCCTTTGTACGGATGGTACGCCGCAGACCTTTGACAACTATATTGAATCTATGATAGATTTCGGCATTTACGTACGCGAAGCTCAATACAAAACCTTTCTCGACCTCTGCAAAGCCGGTGACAAGAACATTGGCTTCGCCATCTCAGGAAAAGATCCGCGGGATCTTCAGATTCATCGATCTTGAACGGCGAGTCCAGGGATGCGGCACGAGTCCTGAAAGCCGACAAAGAACGGTACGATGGACTGAAGAAGCGCTTCAAATAGCGTACCGCAACAGAGCAATTGGCCTCCATCATTTTGTCCCATGTCTTTCGTTTTCCGAACATAAAAGCCGAGGTCACGTACTAATAAGAAAGTGTTATTATACGCGTATGAAGAAAATTGAAAACAAAACGATCAGACGAAGGAGCATCGCTGCTCTTGTAATAATCCTTCCCGCCCCGTCACTTGCCAGCTGGCTTGCGATGGCGGTTGTACCGAATACCATATGGGCACCCATTCTTTTTGCATCTCTAAAGATATGGATGTTCTCCTTCCCGCTTATATGGTTTATTCTTGTAGAGGGCAGCTGCCCGTCTTTCTCTCCAATGCGGAAAGGCGGAGTCGTTTCAGGAATAACAACCGGAATAATAATAGCCGCGCTTATAACTGCCGTATATATATCGATCGGAAGCTGGCTTATCGACCTGGATATGATGCGAGAAATGATGGGACGAATCGGCCTGGATAAGCTGCATCGTTATATTACCGGTGCTATATACTGGATTACCGCCAACTCCCTGCTGGAGGAGTTTGTATGGCGCTGGTTTGTGGTTTGCCAGGCCCGCAAGCTTATGCCGGCGTGGGGTGCTATTGTTTTTTCGGCGGCCGGGTTCACCATTCATCATATAGTCGCCACAAGTATCTATTTTTCACCTCTCATTGTGGGAATAATAACCCTCGGGATATTTATCGGGGGAATTATATGGTCCTGGCTTTACGTCCGTTACGATTCAATATGGCCTGCGTATATCAGCCATGTTATTGCTGATCTGGCAGTATTTATTATAGGCTACCTTCTGATTTTCGGCTGAGTGTTGGCTGTTGGATATTTACCTCCCTTTAATTAACCTCCCGGGAGCATTTGACAATAGAGAAGGAGCGAAACCGGAGGTTGTAAGGCACGCTCTATATACCT
>JAGYNW010000275.1 GCA_018399915.1 Candidatus Omnitrophota bacterium | reverse complement strand
TCACGCGGCTCAAAGGCAGGCACACAGCGCTGATTCAACTTCGCCAGAGTCCCGGGCCCCAAATTTTTATTGCGGACCTCATCGAGGATCTTGATAAATGCCTTATCCTTCTGACGGTAAATCGTCTTCAATTCCACGAACTCCAGCTCCAGTTCCCTGAAGGCCTTGGCGTCGAAAAAATACGGGCTGGCATACCGCTCCCCGAATAAATCCTGCTCCAAATACGTGACTACCGGCGGAAGCTGGTACAAGTCACCGAACAAGATCAACTGGACCCCGCCGAAAGGCAAACCCGGACGCTTGCCGTAAATGCGCAAGAATTCCTGGATGCAATCAAACAGGTCCGCGCGCACCATGGAGATCTCATCAATGACCAGGGTATCGAGATTTTGATAAAGTTTTTTACGGGACCGCGAAATCCTTAGGCTGTGCACGCCTTCCACAGTAATGTCCGGCCGGAAACGGAAAAAGGAATGGATGGTCTGGCCCTGGATATTGACAGCCGAAACCCCGGTCGGGGCTAAAACCGCAACATTTTTCCCCGAATGGTCCCGGAAATATTCCAAAAGCGTGGATTTCCCGGTCCCGGCAACCCCGGTAACAAAAATATTCTGGTAGGAATTTTCTAGGAGATCGAAAGTCGATTGGAATTGCTGGTCGAATTGGAATTTGTCTTGCATGCCGGCAGCCTAATATTGAAAAAAATCTATTCCTTTACGATTGAACATAAATAATCCATGATAAGCTCATTGGTGATAGCCCCGCAGACAATATTTTCAGAATCCACGACCGGGATACAGGCGACGTTCTTTTGCGACATCAGGACCACGGCCTCGGCCAGTTTAGCGTCATCCCGAATGGATAACGGTTTTTTCTGCATCACATTGGTCAAATAATAACTATTGAGCGTTTCCTTGCTGTAATAACTGTTGCCGTCCATAATAATATCCGGACTCATTTGCATTTCATCCGTGATCATCTTGCGCGGGGACTGCGCTTTATACAGATATTTCTGGCTCAACAATCCGACCAAGCGCTGGGATTTGTCAACAACAAAAACATAAGGCATCTTCTTGCTCAAAAACTTGCTTTGCGCCGAACTCAGATCATCAAATTCCCCCACAGTTGCGATCCGGGTGGTCATCAAATCCCGGACCAGAAGCTTATTAAAAAGGACTTTGATATAATAATCTTCCGAATATTTATTTTCCATGATAAGGATCCCTCGCGGTTATAGCTATTGACCTGACAAAAAGACACTTAGGGCGTTGCTGCCTGTCCACTCTCATTTACCTTATTAATCTGAGTGTATAAGATATCCGCCCAGTCATTCAAAACATCTTCGGCATGACCCCATTTTGTCCAGCCTTTGAAATATCGTCGTCTGAAACCCTTACGCACATACCGCAGCGCCAGGATCTGTTCTCCGGTAAGCGAATCCACAAATTCCGCCTCTACCGCAGCGCCGCCAAGCCCGACTCCGGTGGCTAAGGTGTGGTGTGGCGCGATATTCAACAAAGGAAAACTGGGAACCACATCCGTAATCACCGTCTTAAGCCGCAGCACATCTTTGCCCGGCTCAGAGGCAATCACATATTGTTGCGCGAATGTTTTGGCAATACGGCTTTCCAGCATGAGACTGAACTCTTCCAACTTGGCAGACTCCACCTCCTTACCCTTGGCTTTGGGATGGAAATAAACGGTGACCGGTTCTATCAACACTTCCGTATACGCATACGGATCTGCCTGGGCCGGTGCAGAGACCCATAAATGATTTTGATCTTCGCTTTCCCGCAAAGAAGAATAATCATCCAGAAATCCTGAAGGGGCGGCCTTAAGCGCGCAACCGGAAACACAAACAGCGGCCACAAACACAAAAGCTGACTGCATGATTTTTGAATAAGTCATCAGAAACCTTTTTTAGACGATCAGATTAAATGCTTCGAAAATTTGCACAGTTAAGCTGTATACGATTTGGCCCTTCGTTTCTTTGCCTTAGCTAAGACAGGTTTCTTCTTGACCTGTTCGGCTTTTGGTTTGGGGGCCTCCTTAACTTTTTTGGCTTCCTGCGGAAGATTGTACCGGATCCATTCTTTAGAATACTTGTTGTACCAATCATCCTCGGCATATTTTCTTCCGACATCATAACCCGCCTTCTCGCTCTCAAACCAAAGATGACGGCTGACTTCGTTAATAACCTCAGGAATTTTCAGCAATTTCGTTTTGGAAATAACCATTGTTTCCCTCCTTCATGCTTTCCCACAGCTAAGGTCGCATTCCCTTTTTCCTTAACCTGGGTGTCTTTATTTATAAGGAACCTGCCAGATATCACGGGCATATTCCCTGATGGTTCGATCGCTGGAAAACTCCCCGGCATTACCGACATTAGCAATCGAGCTCTTAATCCATTTTGTCTGGTTTTGATACGTTTGTGACACAACCTCTTGCATCTGACAATAAGCGTCAAAATCCGCGCACACAAAATAAGCATCCCGGTAAAAAACCGAATCCAGAATAGGCTCAAAAATGCCCGGCTCAGACGTTGAAAAGAAATTATTCTTTATCAGTTTGAAAACCTCATGCAACATCCGGGACTTGCGCACAAAATCCTGCGGATTGTATCCTTCCTGTTGCATGCGCGCGATCTCATGCTCCTGCAGGCCGAAAATAAAAATATCTTTGCCCTCGAGATATT
>JAGYNW010000274.1 GCA_018399915.1 Candidatus Omnitrophota bacterium | reverse complement strand
AAACACTGGCCTTCGCAAAGAACTCAGTCGCCAAGGTATCATGGTAATCGGAAAAAATAACGACCCTCACGATCCCGGCGGCAATAAGGGCTTTGGCGCATGTCGTGCAAGGCATATTCGTAACATAAGCCGTTGCCCCATCAACTGATTTGCCTTGTTTGGCGGCCTGTAGCAAGGCATTCATTTCAGCATGATTGGTCCTCACGCAATGATTATCCACGATCAAACACCCCACATCCTCGCAATGGTCATCCCCCGGGATAGAACCATTGTATCCTGTTGCGACGACATTTTTATCCTTAACCAAAACACAACCACAATGCATGCGGGGACACGTCGCCCTTTCAGACGCCAACATCGCTAGTTTCAAGAAATAATCATCCCATTGAGGTCTTTTTCGCATAAACAACTCCACGTAATATCTTACATTATTTATATTAATATAAATATTAAATTATGACCCAGACATCTTAGCAAACATACACCCCAAAGGCAAGTCTATTGCAAAGTCAGCTGAAATAAGCCTTCAAGCATGCCTCATCCGATGACAGAGCTTCTGAAATCCCTGTTTAAAAACATCATTATCTACGATCAAGCTCAAAACCACATACCCATCATCCTCAAAATCATAAAAATAGCCGGGATGCACAAGCACATGATCGTGTTGAATCAAATCCAGCACAAGCTGTTCCTCATGCTTCAATCCAGGGAATTTGAGAACAGCATACCACCCTCCCTCCGCATTCAACACCATCCTATCCGTATTGCCCGCTAGAACTCCCTTCAAATAATCATAATTCATGCGGAGCCTTTGACATATTTCCGCCTGTATGGATTCCCGTAAAGATAAGAGATCCGGCAAGGCATTTTGAACCGGGGTATTGACGGATAAATACATATCCGCGATCACCTCCAACCTTGAACGGGCCTGACGCACCAGGTGCTCTGGACCGGATAGGATGATCCAGGATAACTTCATTTGAGGCAGAGCTAAGGTCTTGGACAATCCGCCCAAGGTAAACGACAATACCTCATTATTAGAAGCCAGGCTGACGTGCGGTGGACTGCCGGCATGGAGAAAGTCCGAGAAAACCTCGTCGCTGATAATGGCAAGACCCTGAGCCTCACAGAACCGGTTAATGACCTGCAACTCCTCTTGCCGCAATAAAGAGCCCGTAGGATTATTAGGATTAACGATGGTGAAGGCTTTAATCTTATCAACGGCCGCTTGCTCCGCGTAGGTTCGCGGCGCAATGCGCCAAAGGCCATCATATTTTAATGAATAATAAACAAGTTCCACATCATTGATATCACATAAAAATTGGAAAAGCGGATAACTCGGCAGCGGGAAAAGGATGCGATCCCCCGGGTCCGCTAACAGCCTGAAAAGCAAGGCATAGGCTTCAGAAGTGCTGGCCGTTAAGAATACATTCTCCGATTTTACCGTGATCTGCTTTTGGGCATAGTAATCACAGACAGCTTCTCTGGCCTTAAGGCTGCCCTGCGCCTTAGGCTCATACAACAGATTTTCCTTATTGCAAAAGGACTTTAGGATCTCATCTCGCGGATAGGAAAAATGACAGGCAGTCGGATTCGACTCCGTCAGGTCAAGAATATCGGTGGCTGTCGCTTTCAGATCGTTCACGGCAGCCGCAATATTATTTTCCTCTAAATTCCAAGCGGTTCTCTGTGCAAACATGCGGGCTTTCCCTCCATCTCTTTATTTATCGATCTCCCGGATCAAGCGCTTTAATTCAGCCTCCTTTTCCTTCAATTCTTTTTCTAGTTTCAAATATTCGGATTTCGCGATCCATGTCACATCATCCTTCTTCTTGGCTAATTCCGCGTTTTCTTTTTTCAGTTGAGCCATATCCATACGATACTGATCATTTTTTTTCTGCAACTGTATTCTTTCTGCCTCAGCCGTGCGCCTTTGCGTGTTGACATCGCTCAACCTTGCCTCCAATTCTTGATACTGCTGTCGCAATTTCAACTTTTCGGAATGCTCTTTGGCCGAATTTTCCTGAATATGGATAAGTTCCTCTTTGGCTTCCTGCAATTCTTTGGCATTCTTATCGATATTACTTTCATTCTTCTTGTGCCAGTCCCTCTCTTTGGCCAATTTTTCCTGCATTTTCTTATTCACATATTTTTCCATGGTAGCGCGTTTATCCAATGCTTTATTTTTACGCTCGAGATGTTCTATTTCTTTTTTTAGAGACTGGACCAATTTTTCCAGCCGTAAAGCGGCTTTTTTCCAGTCTTTTGTGTCCTCCTGAACCCCTCTCTTTTTTTTATCTTTCTTTCGCCTTCCCTCCACGGGAAGAAGAAAAATCACGAGCAATAACACCAGGATCAAGATGATCCCGACGCTAACCACTTGATTTAATGTTAGCACGTTTCCTCCCCTCTTTTTTCTTCAGATTACAAATCGCAAAACTACTTGGCCATGAGACGGGCATGATGTAAATTCCGCGCCGCTAAAGAATTTTTGTTCAAATGATACGATCTTTCAAAATGCCTTATGGCCTCAGCAACATTTCCCAGACGCATGTACAACACCCCTGCATTATTATGGATAACCGCGTCATGAGGATCTATCATTAACGCCTTGTCATAACTAGTCAGGGCCTGACGCAGTTGACCGGACTTTTCATGTGCCTGCGCCATATTAAAATGGATGCCTTTGATAAACCCTTCATAGAATCCACGCGCCTTGGGGTCC
>JAGYNW010000273.1 GCA_018399915.1 Candidatus Omnitrophota bacterium | reverse complement strand
CGGCTAGCGGGGCGGCGCGCCACAGGATTCGCGGATGACCAATTCCGGCTTAAGTACGCGCTTTTTGATATTTTTGGTTTTTCCCTGGATGACATCATAAAGATAACGGACAGACTCTTCCGCCATTTGAAAAAGGGGCTGGCTGATAGTCGTAAGCGCGATTGATCCGAACAAACATTGCGGATTATCATCAAAGCCGATAATCGAGATCTGCTCCGGGATCTTTATGCCCCGCTCATTAAGAACAGCGACGATCTCCAATGCCATTTCATCACTGGCCGCGAAGATCGCTGTGGGCAGATCCTTAAGTTTTAGGAATTTTTCGATCGCCAGGCGCGCACACCGCCGGGAATAATCCCCCTGATAAACATATTCCTTGGGCAGGACTATCTTTTTTGCGGCCAAACCCGATTGGAACCCTTCAAAACGCTGGGCCCCGGCCTGGGTGCCCAAATTTCCCGTCACCGTCGCTATCTTTTTGTGCCCCAACCCGGCCAAATATTCAGCCGCGGTCTGTCCTCCGGACCAATTATCCACCGCGATATAGCTGGCGCCAAGATCTTCATCCTGATTATTGATCAATACGCAAGGCGTGCCTCCGGCGAGCGCGGCTTCCACTTGCCTGCGATTTTCAATAACATCCGCGAAAATCACACCGCCGACATTATTGGTATTAATAGGATTAAAACCATTGGTAATATGGAACACCATGTCCATCCGCAATGATTCACAAGCGTGTCCAATCCCACGGATGATCTCTATCGCGTAAAAAGAATGAAAGATACCCGGATAGCCAGGCATAACCAACCCAACAGAATTGTTGAATCCGCGGGCCAGGCGTTGCGCGCTGACATTCGGTTTGAATTTCAAAAAAGCGATGGCTTCCTCTACCTTGGCCCGGTTTTTCTTCGAAACAGTAGGCACATTATTGATCACGCGTGAGACCGTGGTGATCGAAACATCGGCTCTCGCGGCCACATCTTCTATGCTGACATTCTTTTTATGGACCATATTCTCTTTCCAAAAGAAACGATTGCTTTTAAGCAATCGTTTCTCTCCTTACCCGGGCTATCATCAAAAAATAGTGTTACCGGACAATATCCCCCTGCAATATTTTCATTTTCATTTCCTTAACATCAGCGGCCGAAATATCATTACGGATCTGGATGACCTCCAAAGTCGCGATATGTTCGGCGTTGCGGTAAACCCCTAACGTTTCCCCCAAAGTGATCCCTTCAGTCTCGCCTATATCCACGATAACAAAATTATTTTCTGCATTGACGCTGATGACCTTACCGTTATATCCGGTGGGCCTCTCTTCAACGGGTTCGGGTTCATCCTCTCCGGATACGACCCTTATCGGCTGCAGGTCAACTCCACTCTTGCCGGAATCTTCGGCTTCTTTACTTTCAATCAGCTGACTTGATCTAAATGTCTCGTCGAGGTTTTCTTTGATCTGCCAAATCTCCTGGATCTTGGCCTGGATCATGCCTTCGCGTTCTTCCAATTGCTTTTCGATCTGGATTTTATCCTGCTTAAGACGCACGATATTCTTTTCCAGTTCCCCTTTCGTGGAAACCAATTGCTGCAATTGTTTTCTCAATTCCGTATTTTCCTGGGATATCTTTTCATTCCGGTTCTGGACAAATTTTGTGTCATTTTTAGTCCGGGCCAATTCTAAAGAAAGATTATTGATAAGCGCGCCTTTGGTCTCTTTGACCTTTTTGAGGTCTTGCCGCAACGCGGACATCTCTCGTTCATACTTATCTTTAATATCCTTGATATCTTTGTGGACCACTTCGCGCTCTCTTTGAATATTATCCAGCTCGATCTGCAGATCCGCGTTTGTTTGTTTCAGGGTGATGATCTCAAGCGAATTGTTGGTCAATTCTTCTTTCAACTGCCCGACTTGAATTTCCAGTTCCGCTTTTTCCTTAAGGACCTCAGCCCAATATTTATCTTCCCGGTCAATCCCTTCAGGCATAGCGCCGGAATGCTTAGCCGATCCGTCTTCTTGGGACTGAGACTCTTCTTGCCCCGGTTCCGGCTCTTTTTCTTTATAAACAATTCGTTCCTTATAAACGACCTTGGGTTCGGAGGCCTTCTGCAATTGGACCACCAGCTCATCCCGTTCAGCCGTCATCTTCTGAAGCCGTGACTTCCATTTTTCTCTTTCGGTAATAACCTCATCTATCCGGCCTTGCAAGTTCTGAACTTTCTCTTCCGCGGAAACGACTTCTTGCTCGATCTGTTCTTTTTCTGTTTGCAAGGCCGTCTTTTCCTGTTCCAGGACAGCAAGCTCTTTTTCCAGATCGTTGGCTTTTGCTTCTGCCAAAAGGACCTTTTTTTCGGTTTCCTGCAACTGAGCGGAAATATTTTCTTTTTCTTCTATGATCTCTTCTTTTTCAAAGATCGAAATGCCAGAAAAAATTAGACTTGCGATTAATAAGAATATAAGTAAAAAAATGCTTTGTTTCACACCTTTTGACATTATGCCTCCTGTTTGAATTGGCTAAGTAAACTCAATATAACAAACTATTAAAACCAATACAAGCATAATTGATTTTTTTTTAACTATATAAAACTATAAATATTTAGCATTTACCGTCCACGATTTTATTGAAGCATTTCAATAGAAAGAAAACTTTCTGGATCCTAACGCTTTACGTAATCTTTTTTATGCCCGGCCGCATCTGTTCTTTTCCGGCAAAGGAAGATCCCGTTTAAAAAT
>JAGYNW010000272.1 GCA_018399915.1 Candidatus Omnitrophota bacterium | reverse complement strand
AACGAAGAGCATCCCCGGCTGATAGAGGCGACCCGAACAGTGATGGCGCCGGGGGCGGTTATGTTCTTTTCCACCAATCATCAGCGGTTTGAACCCCGGCTGGATAAGGTCAAGGCCACGCGCATCGAGGAGATCACGGCCCGGACCGTGCCTGAAGATTACCGGAATAAACAGGTGCACCGCTGTTGGAAGATTCTTATCTAGAAAACCGGCAGGTTTTTTATCAACTATGTAAGGGAGATTTATTTTATGATTAAGAAATTGCAAATGAAGACCCGCAAAAAGATTTCTGATGGCAAATCAAAACCCCTGGGTGTAACTTTGTCTGAAGACGGCGCGAATTTCGCCTTGTATTCGCGATATGCCAAAGACGTGTATTTGCTTTTGTTTTCCGACACAGCCAACGATCCGACCGACATTATTCCTTTAAAGAAGTCTACGAAGCATGTCTGGCATGTATTTGTGCGCGGGCTTAGGGCTGGCCAGCTTTATGGTTATAAAGTGGACGGGCCTTATGATCCTGCCGAAGGCATGCGGTTTAATCCGCATAAACTGTTGGCGGATCCTTATGCCAAGGCCTTTCACGGTGATTTTATCGAGAAAGAGGATCTGTACCTGAGTTATGACCCTAACGATGAGACGCAGGATATGTCTTTTTCCACGAAAGACAATACCGCTGTGGCGCCGCGGTCGGTCATCATTGATGATGCCTTTGACTGGCAAAACGACACCAAGCCCAATATTCCGGTTGAGAAGCTTATTATTTATGAGACCCATATTAAAGGATTTACCGCGCATCCCTCTTCAAAAGTCAAAGATCCGGGGACCTATTTGGGCTTTATTGACAAAATACCGTATCTGAAGAGCCTGGGCATCAATGCTGTTGAGTTTTTACCCGTACATGAATTCTCCCAAAGGAGCAGCCTGGTAAATGCGGGCTTGCGGGATTACTGGGGTTACAATACCGTGGGTTTTTTCGCACCCGAGCAGAGCTATGCCGCCGGTAAAGCGATCGGCTCTCAGGTTGCGGAATTCAAGACACTGGTCAGGGAGTTGCATAAAGCCGGGCTGGAGGTCATCATTGATGTGGTCTATAATCACACCGGTGAGGGCAATGAGCTGGGACCGACCTTTTGTTTCCGGGGCATCGACAATTCCACGTATTATTCATTGATGGGTGATGAGAAACAGCCGTACCGCAAATATCTGAATGATACCGGATGTGGCAATACCTTTAATGTTGAGAATCCTGTGGCCATGAATCTGGTTTTGGATTCACTGCGTTATTGGGCGGAGGTGATGCATGTTGACGGATTCAGATTTGATCTGGCCTCGATCCTGGCGCGCGTGCATGGTGAATTCAGCAAGGATTCTGCTTTTTTTGAGGCGATCTCCAAAGACCCTGTTCTGGATAAAGTGAAGATCATTGCCGAACCCTGGGACCTGACCACCTATCAAGTCGGAAATTTCCCCCGGGACTGGTCGGAATGGAACGGAAAGTTCAGGGATTGCGCGCGCAAATTTATTTTAGGCCAGCCGCATCAGGCCAGGGAGATGACCTACCGCCTGACCGGATCTGAGGACCTTTACGGCGATGACGGCCGGGCCCCGTTTAACAGTATCAATTTTATCACCTGCCATGACGGCTTTACCCTGCACGATCTTTACGCCTATAATGACAAACATAATGAGGCCAACGGAGAGGAGAACCGGGACGGTTCTGATGAAAATCATTCCTGGAATTGCGGGGCTGAAGGCCCGACAGATGATGCCGGCATTGTCAAGCTGCGCAAGCAAATGGTCAAAAATGCCTTAAGTTGTCTTTTGATCCCGTTGGGTACGCCGATGCTTTTAGGCGGGGATGAGTTTTTGCGTACGCAAAATGGGAATAACAATGCCTATTGTCAGGACAATGAAACAAGTTGGTATGACTGGGACTACGCGCGCGCCCATACCGATATAACGGATTTTACGCGCAAGGTGATTGCCTTGCGCAAGCGTTATCCCATCCTGCAAAAACGGAAATTTTCTGTGGGGCATGATTTTGACCTTCATAAGCCGCAGGATATTTCCTGGTGCGATACGCAGCTGAATCAGATCAATTGGGATGATCCGAATGTTTGCACAATTTGTTGTCTACTGGATGGGAGTAAGGCGGCTTCAGCCGGCCTGGGCGCTTATTTCCTGTTTTTTGTAATCAATGCCGCAAGTGATGCCTTTGGCGTGAAACTGCCGCCATATGAAAACATTGACTGGTTTCGTATCCTGGATACCAGCCTGGATCCGGGTCAGGATATTGCCGATGAAGGCGAAGAGGTGGCTGTCGTCAAAGAAGAACAATATACCTCCCAGGCCCGCAGTGTGCTGGCGTTTTTAGGGAAAAAGCATTAAAATCCCAGCTTCCTTTTTTTTATTGCTGGCGATACAGCGACATAATTTTTTCCTGACGCTTCCTTGCCGGTTGCTTTCCTATATTCGCACAAATATTAGCGGACAGCTCCCAGCTTTGATGGTATAGTTTTTATGGAAAAAGCGAAACAATATCGCATTAAAACTCATAGCCAGACAAAAAAGGAGGCGATATATGGTGTTTGTGTTGCTCGCATTGCTGGGAATCATCAGTTTTCACGCCTACAATTTGTATCAAAAAGATAATTCTATCACTTCCAAAACCAACACAGATTTTTTAAAGCCGGATATCAAAGCTTTTGTGTTCTTCCGGTTTATTAAATACTTTTTTTCATCAGTCCTTTTG
>JAGYNW010000271.1 GCA_018399915.1 Candidatus Omnitrophota bacterium | reverse complement strand
GCCGAGCGCGACAGGTTGATCGTTTCCAAGGGGCACATCACCCCGGCCGTGTATTCGGTCTTGTCCCGGTGCGGGTATTTCCCGTCTGAAGAATTAAAAACATTTCGAAAGTTTGAGAGCCGATTGCAAGGCCATGTCCATGTCAAAGTGCCGGGGGTGGAGTTCAATACCGGATCACTCGGCATGGGGCTGTCGGTTGCCAACGGGCTTGCGCAGGCCGCCAAACTCCGGAACAAGGGGATCAAAGTTTATTGTTTACTTGGCGACGGGGAGATCCAGGAAGGCGCTGTTTGGGAAGCCGCCATGACCGCGGCCCACTACAAGATCGATAATGTTTGCGCGATTGTGGATTACAACAAAGTTCAGGAAAACGGCCCTGTCAGCGAGATCAAGGAGCTGGAACCTTTGGGGGACAAATGGAGATCGTTCGGATGGCATGTCGAGGAGATCATCGGACATAATTTCAACCAGCTGAAAGCCGCGCTCGATAAAGTCGATACCGTCAAGGAGCGCCCGAGTGTGATCATCGCGCATACCATCAAAGGCAAAGGCATTTCCTTTATGGAAGGTGAAAACAAATGGCATGGCAAGGCCCCGAACGCCGAACAGCTGCAAGACGCCTTGAAAGAACTGGCCTAAGAGGAAAAGGAGAAGGGATGAGTGATAAAAGACCTACCAGAGACGGTTTTGGCATAGAGCTAGTTGAGGCCGGAAAAGATAATGAGGATGTTATGGTTGTGTCGGCGGATCTGGAAGACGCGACGCGCGCCGATTATTTCAGGGATGCGTACCCTGACCGCTTTTATACCGTCGGCATCGCCGAGCAGGACATGGTCGGGATGGCTTGCGGGTTCAGCCTTGAGGGCTTTACAGTGTTCGTGAATTCTTTCGCGGTTTTTTTGACGAACCGGGCTTATGATATGTTGCGCATGGATGTCTGTTACAACAATTGCAATGTCAAAGTGGTGTGTTCGCATGGCGGGGTGACTGTCGGCGAGGACGGCGCTTCCGCCCAGTGCCTGGAGGATTTTGCCATTATGCGCGTGCTGCCGAATATGAAAGTCGTCTGTCCCGCGGATTTTATCGAGGCCAAAAAGGCCACGCGCGCCTTTGCCACAGAATATGGCCCTATGTACATGCGGACAAGCCGGGCCGCCTTGCCGATCATCACCCAGGAAAGTGACGTGTTTACCCTAGGTAAAGCCAATGTGCTTAGAGACGGCGCGGATGTCACGATCATTGCCTGCGGGGTCATGGTCAGCCAGGCGCTTGTGGCCGCGGCGCAACTTAAAGAAGAAAATATTGAGGCCAGGGTCATCAATATGCATACCATCAAACCGATCGATCAGGAGGCTGTCATCAAGGCCGCGCAGGAAACCCAAGCCATTGTGACGGCTGAGGAGCATCAGGTCAACGGCGGTTTAGGCAGCGCGGTTGCTGAGGTGCTCGTCAAGAACCATCCGGTGCCTGTGGCCATGGTCGGCATGCAGGATGCCTTTGGGCAGTCAGGAAACCCCGACCAGCTGATGGCGCATTATCACCTTACAAGCGCGGATATCGCCCAGGCCGCCAGGCAAGTGATGGCCCGAAAATAAAAGGAGTGTTATGGCACAGTCCCCAATCCAAGCCTTAGCGGAATTCGGTCAAAGTGTCTGGCTGGATTATATCAGTTGTTCGTTGATCGAAAGCGGTAAGCTGCGCTCCTTGATCGGACAGGGATTGCGCGGGTTGACGTCCAATCCTTCTATCTTTAATCAAGTCATCAGTGCCGGCCATGATTATGACAGTCAGATTTTTAAGTTGGCCCGGTCCGGCCGGTCCACCCGCGAGATTTACGATGCTTTGAGTATCGCGGATATTCAGGCCGCGGCCGATGCGTTTGCCGGGGTCTATGAAGCGACCGGGAAGCTCGATGGTTATGTGAGCCTGGAGATCGATCCTCAACTCGCGGATAAATTCGAAGATTCACTCGAAGAGGGCGTGCGCCTGCATCAAAAAGTGGACCGTAAAAACCTCATGATCAAGGTCCCGGCGACCGAGCAGGGCTATCCTGTGATCGAGGCCTTGACCGCACAAGGGATCAATGTTAACGCGACTCTGATCTTTTCTGTGGAACAATATGAAAAAACGGTGGAGGCCTATTGCAATGGTTTGGCGCGTTTGGCCCAAACACGTCAGGACCTCGGATCGGTCAGATCCGTGGCCAGTGTTTTTGTCAGCCGGATCGATTCGGTCATCGACCAGATGATCGACGGCAAGATCCAAACAGAGACCAATGCCCTGAAGAAAAAGAATCTGGCCTCGCTTAAGGGAAAGGCCGCTGTAGCCAATTGTTTGCGCATCTTTAAGCGCTATCAGGAATTGTTCATCACCGAAAGATTTAAGACTTTGCAGACAAAGAACGCCAATATCCAGCGCGTTCTGTGGGCCTCAACCAGCACCAAAAACCCTGATTACAGTGATATCAAATATGTCTCAGAACTGATCGCGGAGAACACGGTCAACACCATTCCGGAAAAGACCTTAAGCGCGTTTATGGACCATGGTCAGGTGAAAAAGGGGTTTGAGCTTCATGATATCCCGGATGCCGTCACTAGCCTGAGTCATCTAAAGAGCTACGGGATCGATATTGAGGAAGTTTGTCAAAAACTGCTGAAAGACGGGGTGCTCGCATTTGCCAGTGCCTTTGGATCCCTTTTTTCTTCCATCGATGAAAAATTGAAAGAATTATCGGCAAAATAATAATGGACGCCATTATGCCTGA
>JAGYNW010000270.1 GCA_018399915.1 Candidatus Omnitrophota bacterium | reverse complement strand
AACACAGGTTTATACTAAAGGTCACTATCTGTTTGGATTTCATTTGGCAAAGGCAGCTATTATTCAAGATGATTGTGCGATTATTACGGAAGGTTATCTTGATTGCATAACTCCGTATAGATGCGGTCTGAAAAATATTGTTGCTTCTCTGGGCACCGCGTTAACGGTGGATCAAATCCGGACGTTAAGAAGATATACAAACAATGTTATTATGTTGTTCGATACGGATTTGGCGGGGCAGTCTGCAACCTTGCGTAGTTTGGATATGTTGATTGAAGAGGGCATGGAAGTTAAAATCGTTTCACTGGAAGAAGGTCAAGATCCGGATTCGTTTGTGCGTCAACGCGGCGTGGAGAAATTGAAGGAAAAAGTGTCAGAGGCACAACCCCTGTTTGAATATAAATATCAATACCTGATTACACTTTATGATCAGAGATTAGCTGATGGCAAAGCAAAGATTGCCAGCGAAATGTTGCCTACGATCCATAAGTTTAAAGATAATATCAAAAAATCTGAATATATCAGAATATTGGCCCAACGGCTTTCTGTCGATGAGAAAATTTTAATTGCGGAGTATCATAAGATCGGGGAAACGCTTCATTCTAGGATTTCAAAACGTATTCAGGAAAATAAAACAAGTTCAAACCAGAGATTTGCTTCTATTGAGCATAATATTTTAAAATTATTACTTCAGGAAGAAACTTTAGTGGCTGTTACCAAAGAGCAGATGACGCCGGAAGATTTTCATGATGAAGAAGTCCGTAATGTTATTTCTGAGATTTATCATTTATATGAGAAAGGAAAGCAGATCAACGTAGGGCAATTGCTTAATAGTTTTAATGATGAGGATACTCGAAAAATGATTTCTTTGTTGTTGTTGAAAGACGAAAATCATTTTGGTGATAAAAAAAGGATGCATCAAGACTTTTTAAAACGTATTAGGTCAGATCGGTTAAAACAAAAGGTAACCGCTATCAAAGAAGAGATTCAAGAGGCGGAACAAAAAGGTGACCAGTCCCGGCTTAATGTGTTAATGAAAGAATTTAATAAATTGATTACCATGAAATAAAGTTATTTTATAGGGAGATAAAGGAAATATGAAACAACCTGCCAAAAAATCCGATGTAAAGCAAGACATTGAAAAATTGGTCTCTTTGGGGAAGAAGAAGGGTTTTCTTACTTATGATGAGGTAAATGAGGCCCTTTCCGAAACAGTTGATACCTCTGAAGAGATTGATAAGGTTTTTGATATCCTTGATGGTAAGGATATAAAGATTATTGAAACAGAGGATTCTGATAACTCTGAGGACCATATTGAGCAAGAAAGCAGGGAACAGGAGGTTCGACGAGTCCGGGAGAAGAACAAGGAAGATGAGGTCTATTCTGACAAATTCATTCCTCTGGATGATCCTGTAAAGATGTACTTAAAACAAATGGGTTCCATCCCTTTGTTATCACGAGAAAATGAGATTAACTTAGCGAAGCGGATTGAAGAAGCTGAGATCAAGTTTGCCGAGGCTCTTTATAAGACTGCATATGCCCGCAGGGAAGCGTTGAAAAGTGTCAAAAAAGTGCTTAATGAAGAAATAAATGTTGAGGATGTTATTAAGGATGAACTTGAAAGACGATCAAATTTAATAACGGATCTTAATCGTATTAAAAGAATTGTGGCAAGAACTCCTGTGGGATCTGATAAGTCTGCGCAGGCGTTAGCGCAATTCAAATTAACGGCATCGTTCAATGAGTCTTTAGTGGCAGATATCAAGCGCATCATTGAGCAGATTGAAAAGATTGATAAGGTGCTTGCGCGTAAGCGAAAAAATCCAGATGAAGCGGAACTCAAAAAGAAGAAGGCAAAACTATTAAAGGAGTTGGATCAACCCGTTAAAAAAGTCAAGGGACTTCTCCGCATCATTAAGCTTCGCCAATCAAAATTTAATAAAGCCAAAAGGCTTTTGGCGGAAGCGAATTTAAGGCTTGTTGTCAGTATAGCCAAAAAATACATTAACCGGGGACTTTCTTTCTTAGACTTAATTCAGGAAGGAAATATCGGCTTGATCAGGGCTGTAGAAAAATTTGAATACAAGCGGGGATATAAATTTTCTACATACGCAACCTGGTGGATCCGTCAGGCCATCACAAGGTCGATTGCTGATCAGGCGCGAACCATTCGTATTCCTGTGCACATGACGGAAACAATTAATAAGATAATTCGCATTTCTCGTTTATTTGTGCAGGAATATGGGAGTGAACCAACGGCTCAGGAAATTGCGAAACAGATGCGTATGCCGATAGCTAAGGTTAAGGAAATTTTAAAGATTTCACAGGTCCCGATTTCCTTGCAGACACCGATTGGCGATGAAGGGGATACGCACTTTGGGGATTTTATTGAAGATAAAAAAGCTATTTCTCCTGCGAATGCAACACTTCAATCGATGTTAAAGGATGAGATAACCAGCATTCTTAATACTTTGGATGATAGAGAGCGAAAGATTTTGGAGCTTAGGTTCGGCATTCATGATGGCACTACGCGAACTTTAGAAGAGGTTGGCAGCGAATTTAGTGTTACCAGGGAACGCGTTAGGCAGATTGAATCCAAGGCATTGCGAAAATTACGACACCCGACACGCTCCAGGCGAGTGAAGCAATTTCTGGATATGTCTGCTAAAGAAGATGAGATCATTTTGTGATTAAGCGATTCTTTGATAGAATAGCTTTTTAGAAAACAGGCAGATTTTTAATATTTTTGAAAATATTAAAAACTGC
>JAGYNW010000027.1 GCA_018399915.1 Candidatus Omnitrophota bacterium | reverse complement strand
AACCGGAAAACCTAAAGGGATTCTACTTAACTACAAGCATTTAGACGGGTCGCCGGCGGCCATGCACCATTTTGTGGATTTAACGGATAAGGATGTTAAGCTTTGCCCGATCCCTTTAAGTCATATCGGAGGGTTCATCTATATCCAGAATTCTATTCTCTTCGGGATCACCCTGGTGCTTATGGACCGGTTCAATCCTTTTAAGTTTTTGGAAAATGTCGCTAAATATAAAGTCACCTGTTTTCATATTGTACCGCCGATGTATAATGCGATCTTAACGCTCAAGCAGATCGAGAACTTTGATCTTTCTTCCTTGCGCTGGGTGGTTGTTTTCGGGGCGCCGAGTTCTCCGGAAATTTTAAAGCGGTTTCATCAATATTGCCCTAACGCGAGATTGTTAAACGGGTGGGGCATGACCGAGACTTGCCCGCCGAATACAGTCACCCCCATGGACAGTGATAATATTGCTAGCGTCGGGAAGCCTGCCCCGCATTGCGATATCAAGATCCTGGATGAAGAAGACCGGGAAGCCCCGGCCGGAACTATTGGGGAGATTACCATCAGCGGCTGGATCGTCATGGATTGTTATTACAAGGATCCGGAGGCCACGGCCTTGATGAAAAAAGACGGGCGTTTATACACAGGTGATTTAGGCCGTTTTGATGAAAATGGATTTCTCTATATCATGGGCCGCAAGAAAGAGATGATCAAGGTCGGCGGGCAAATTGTGTATGCCCCGGAAGTGGAAGCGGCCTTTTACAAGCATGAATCTGTTGCCGAGGCTGCGGTGATCGGCATTCCGGATAAGATGAAGGGCGAAGCCGTCAAGGCCTTTGTTGTTTTGAAAGAAGGCGCAAATTTGGCTCCGGAAGAATTGCGGTATTTTGCGCGCGATCATTTAGCCAATTTTAAAGTGCCCAGTGAAATTGAGGTCAGAGCCGAGCTTCCTAAGAACCGGACAGGGAAGATTGATAAAGAATCCTTAAAGAATGTTGCCTCGCCGGCTGCATGAAAAGAAGAATAAAGAAAGGGTGAGAAATGTCAGAAATGAGAAAAGAGGTTCATCTAACAGGAAAAGATTTAATGGATATGGTTCAGCTTCGTCCGGAAGATGTCGGCGAGATCGCTTTGGTACCCGGCCCGCAAGAAAGAATGCAGGCGATTGTGCAAAAGCTGGAAGATCCCATCAAGAATTTTTCTTTTATGGAATACACGATGTATACAGGGCAATTTCAGGGTAAGAAAGTCACCACGATCAATGGGGGACGCTTTGCCGCGGATACCTCCATTACCACCGAGATCCTGTGCAATGCCCGGGTTCAGGGCATGGTGCGATTAGGAAGCTGTGGCGCTTTAAGAGAAGATATCAAGGTCGGGGATTTTGTCATTGTCACTAATGCCTTACGGGGCGAAGGGGTAACCCAATATTATCTGGAAGAAGGCGTAATCCCGGAAGCGGATAAATCGCTAACCGAAAGCCTGCTGGCCGCGGTTAAGGCTGCGCAAGAACAGAATCCCATGCTCGGGCAAGTGCATTTGGGTACCTGCTGGACCACGGATGCCTTGTTAAAAGAAACTCGGGAAGTGATCACAAAGGTCGTGGATCAGGGCGCGATTGCGGCAGACATGGTCACCTCAGCGTTTCTCGGGATTTGTCAAACATATAATATTCCGGCTGCCGTTATCCTGGCGGTCAGTGACAATGTCATTACCGGGGAGATGGGTTTCATGAACACGGATTACTATATGGCCGAAGGCGCGATGATCGACATCGGATTGGAATGTGTAAAGTAAATTAAATTTTGCGAGGATGTTTGAGCATGACATATGCCTGCTTATAATCGATTTAGCTATTGATGATATATAAAATAAATTAACCTGGAATGTGGCCTTGGACGTTTTAAAGCGTAGGCTGCGTCCTAACGACTGATGGATTATGAAGAAATTGAAAGAATCCCCTTTATTTTGGCCGGCCAAATTAAAGAAGGATCATATTGAGGTCTTGGATGAGACCCTGATCCCGAACCGGATGAAGTATATTCAGGTGAAGACCACGGCCGCCTCGGTCAAGGTGATCAAGGAAATGAAGACACGCGCTTTCGGGCAGTTTCTGGTTGTCTTGAATACATTCCTTTTAGCCTTGAATAAAATGAAATCCTCCAAGCCCGAGGATTTCAAGGCGCAACAGAAGGTCTTGAAAAAGATAGAAGAGATCGCGCGTGCTTTAAATAAAAGCCGTCCCACGTTTCCGTTTTCCGAGGTCACCGGCATTATCGTGCGTTGGGCCACCATGGCGATCGACAGCGGGCTGGATGTCAGGACGTTTGTTAAGAAGAATACCGAAGGGTATTTGGAAGGGATTCGTTTTAAACGATTAGCCCGGGTGGAAGAGATCGCGGCGATCATTCAGGACGGGGATTCGGTATTAACCCATTGTAATGTCAGCGGTGAGCTGGCCATGGCGGCGTACATTTGCAAACAACAGAAAAAGGAAGTGCATTTTTTTGCCACAGAAACGCGTCCGTATTTTCAGGGCGCGAAATTGACCTGCTGGGAGTTGCAGCAAATGGGAGCCAAAGTAACCCTGATCGCGGATAATGCGGTCGGCTCGGTCATGAGCGATGGATTGATCAGTAAGGTGATCGTGGGTTCAGACCGATCCTGCGCCAACGGGGATTTTGCCAATAAGATCGGGACCTATCAGATCGCGGTTGTGGCCAAACATTTCCGTGTGCCTTTTTATGCGCTGACCCAGCCGTCGGACAAGATCCGCACAGGCAAGGATATCCCGGTAGAGATCCGGAGGTCAGAGGAACTCTTGAAGTTTGAAGGGAAAAAGATATGGCGCGGGGCTGTGGATGCCTTTTATCCGGCCTTTGACGTGGTCCCGCATGAACTGGTAACCAAAACCGTACCGATAAAGGTGTCTGAAAATGCGTAAAACAAGTTATACCCGGCAAGAGCTTAAGAGCTTACAACAGTCGATGATCCTCGTGCAGGGCGTTTTTGAGGAGTCATTTTTTGATATGATCGCGCAGCGGGACGCCCAAAAGATTTGTGTCATGGAAGGCCGGCCCGGCCTGGAGGCGTCAAAGGTGGCCTGCAAGGAATTGCTTAAAAGGGATATTACCCCGACGGTGATTGCGGATAATATGGCAGGATTTTTATTTTATAACGGATTGGTCAAAGAGGCCTGGCTGGCCTTTGAGGTAACTGAAAAAAGGGGCGCTATGTGCCACATCGGTGCTTCGATCGTCGCTTTGCTGGCCAAAGAGCATCAGGTGCCGTTATTTTGCTATCAGGGAAAACCGAGTCCTTCGGCGGATAAGGTGGCGGCAAAAGAAGCCATGACTTGCTTTAGAGGTGTCCCATTGGCACCCAAAGAGACCGAGGTGTATGCGCCTTTATGGGAATGGGTCCCTGGTAAATGTTTCATTATTGATGAAACTTATCAGGAATTTCAGGCTGAGAGCAAAACTTAATGATGAAGGAAAGCGAGGGAAGTGTGACAGAAAAGAACATCAGTGATCTGCGGAAAAAAATTATCGAAATCGGAAAGCTCCTCTGGAATAAGGGGCTGGTCAGTGGTTTGAGCGGTAACATCAGCTTGAGAGTTAATGAGGAGCAAATTCTGATCACCGCGACCAAAACCTGTTTGGGGCTTCTTGAAGAAAACGATGTCCTGATAATCGATCTTATGGAAGGCAAAGACCCGGAAGGCCGCTCATCCACGGAAACTTTATTGCACACGGCTTTGTATAAAAATTTTATGGAGGCGCAAGCGGTTATACACACGCACACGCCGTTTATCAACGGGTATTTTCTGGAAAACACCAGCTTCGCATCCCGGATCATCGAAGCTAAGATCACGCTGGGTAAGGTAAGCTCTGTTGATCAGTCAACCCCGTCTGTCACGGATGTGGCGCCGGTTTTGGCAATGATGGCGCAAAACAATATCGGGGTCTTGCGCAATCACGGGGTGCTGGCTATGGGAAACACCTTGTTTGATTGTTTTTTAGGTATTCAATCCTTGGAAGAGGCGATCAAGGTGGAGTGTGTGAGGCGGTTGTGTGCTCCGCAAGGCCGCTCGGCCGATAAGCCAGGGGCAAGTACGGATGCGACCGCAGGTTCCCCCGGGCGCGCGGGGCCCAAAGCCGAAGCGGCGGACACAAAGTACAGGCTCTTTTCCCCAGAACAGATGGAAGCGATCGTAGAGGTGGTAAACGAAGATGCGGTTTTGCATGAGTTGGGAACAAAGACGGATATGACCATGGACCTGGCGGTAAAGATGGAAGAGACCGGCGAGATCTTCAGTTTTCATTTTGACAAAGGCCGGATTAAAGAGATGGGTAAGGATGAAGAAGCCGAGTTTTTGATCACGGCTCCGGAGGATATTTGGCGAGCGGTTTTTAAGCGGGAATTGGATCCTTTTGTGGCGACCACCCAGAAGAAGATGCATTTGCGCGGGGATTTTGGCAGGATATCCAAATGGTATGCGCCCTGCAGCCGGATTTTTGAGATCTGGACCAAGGTCCCGGTAGCGTAATTTTTGTGGAGTAAAAAGATAATCCCGGATAAATAAAAGGAAAAGAGGTTTTTAAGGCTAAAAATGATGACAAACCGATATCAATTATATATTAATGGCGCATTAACCAATGCCGGCAATGACGCGTTTTTCCCGAGCACAGACCCTTCCACCGGGGAGGTTTTTGCTGAGGTCGCGGATGCCTCTTTGGAGGATATGCGCTTGGCGATCACAGCGGCGCGCAAGGCCTTTGATAATGGTTCCTGGAGTGCTTTGCCTGTGCGGGAGCGGGGACGCTATTTGATCGCAATCTCGCAACAGATCAGGGAAAAGGCCAAGGAACTGGCTGATCTGGAGACCCAGGATACCGGAAAGACCGTTAAGCAGAGTACGTTTATTGATATTCCGACCTGCGCCGATACGTTCGAGTATTTCGGCAAGGTATGCAGTGAGCTCAGCGGGCATACGAATCCGGTCCCGGCGCCGGTCAAGAGTTTTACAGAGCGTGAACCTATCGGTGTGGTGGGCGGCATTATACCTTGGAATTATCCTTTGATCATGGCCGCGTGGAAGATCGCGCCGGCTTTGATTGCAGGCAATACGGTGGTATTCCGGCCTTCCTCGCAGGCAAGCGTTTCGGTCATGAAATTGGCTCAGATCATTGCGCAGGTGGGTTTGCCGCCAGGGGTTTTGAATATCGTGGCCTCGAGTTCCCGCGAAGTATCCAGTAAGCTCATTGAAAGCCGGCTGGTGGATAAGATCAGTTTTACCGGGGGTACGGAGACCGGACAGTATGTGATGCGCACCGCTGCGGTCAATACTAAGCGTTTAACGCTTGAGCTGGGCGGCAAGTCTCCCAATATTGTTTTTGCGGATTGTGATTTTGAGGCTGCGCTCGGCGGAACTATGAGCGCCATCTTTATGAACCAGGGCCAGATGTGTACGGCCGGGTCACGTCTGCTTTTGCAGGAAGATATTTATGATGAGTTTTTAGAGCAGCTTATTGCCAAAACCCGAGATTTGAAGATCGGGCCGGCAAAGGACTATGAAACAGATTTCGGGCCGCTGATCAGCCAAAAGCACAGGGATAATGTCTTGGCTTCCATTGCGGCGGCGCGTCAGGAAGGCGCGACCATTGCCTGCGGAGGGAAGGTTCCTGAGGGGGAGGCCCTGGCCAACGGATTTTATCTGGAGCCCACTATTTTGACCGGCGTTACCAATGATATGCGGATTGCGCAAGAAGAGGTGTTTGGCCCGGTTTTGGCCGTGATCAAATTCCACGATGAGGCTGAGGCGGTCGCTTTAGCCAATGATTCCCGCTATGGGCTTGCCGCGTGTGTCTGGACCAAAGATTCGCATCGGGTCAATGACGTTTCTAAGCGCTTACAGGCCGGGATCGTGTGGGTCAATACCTATGGCGGATTTTATAATGAGGCGCCGATCGGCGGGTATAAAGAGAGCGGATTCGGGCGTGAGCTGGGGCTGGAGGGATTGCATGAGTTCACGCAGGTCAAACATATTTGTATCGACGAGACACCCGGAGGAAAGCCTTTGGTGGCCAACTGGTTTTGACTGAACAGCCCCGGGGCGGTCATGGCCTTTTTGTTGACAAAGGTGATTGGATTTCTCAAAAAGTCGCAAAACAGCGGGCAACGGTTTTTCCGCAGAAAATGATATTACAAATATTATGGATCCCTGATCGTCCTCAGACGGTCTTGGATCACAATCGCAAAGGGATTAGACATGAAAGTATTGTTTGTTTCACCACCGGCCGCCTCATGGGCGACCCACGGGGAGCATAAGGCCCCGAATCAGTATTACGCGCAGATCGCGGCTTATGTGCGTGACAAAAAATTGGCGGAGGTTCAGGTGCTGGATGCCAAGGCCCTGGATATGGATTATGCGGCTATGATCGCAGCCGTCAAAGAGATTCAGCCGGATCTGTGTGTGTTCGGTGATCTGTTGCATTCCTCAGGCGGGCTTTCGGTCATCTGGCATTTCAATGAGACTGCCCGGCAAATCAAAGAAGTGCTGCCGGAGACCCGTGTGATCATGGGGGGGTTGTGGTATTCTGCCTATGCGGAGGAAACGCTGCAGCAAAATCCGCAGATCGATTTTATTGCCATGGGGGAGGGCGAACTGACGATCGCCGATTTGATTACGGCATTGAAAGAAGGCGGCACGGATTTTGCCGCGATTCCCGGGCTTGTGTCCCGGTCTTCCGACGGGACCGTGCAGATGGGCCCACATCGCGATTTGATCCTGGATTTGAATGCTTTGCCTATGCCGGCCTATGATCTGTTTCCGATGGAGAAATATGTCGGGCATACCTATTGGAAGCCGTTTGCGGAATTGTTGACATCCCGCGGATGTCCGGGGGCCTGCGCGTTTTGTTATCAATGGAGTTTGTATGACAAGCGCAATGCCAAGCAGGATTACATCTCCTGGCGCGGCAAATCGCATGAGCGGATCCTGGATGAGATGGATTTATTAGAGAAGGAATACGGGGTCAAGGTGGTGGTGATCCAGGATGACGCCTTCAACGTGGATAAGGAAAAGGTGAAGCGGTTCTGTGAGATGAAGATTGAGCGCGGCAATCAGATCAAGTGGGTGTGCCTGGGGCGCGCTGATGATTGGCTGGACCACAAAGAGATTTTACCGCTGATGAATCAGTCGGGTTTGTTCATGGGGCTGGTCGGGGTTGAGGTGGAAAGTGATGAACAGCTGGCCAAGCAGGGCAAGGGCGTGACCCTGGCGCAGATCAAGGACACGGTCAAGTGCCTGCGGGAGGCCAATATCGCCAGTGTCGGGACCGTGTTGATCGGTCTTGAGGATGACGACGAGGCGACCATTAAAAAACGTTTTGAAGTGGCCAATGATATTGACCCGGACATTATGGCGATCGATTATGTAACCCCGGTGCCGGGCGCGCCGCTGTGGCGGGAGGCGATCGCCAACGGGTGGTTTAAGCCGGAAGATATTGATCTGAAAGAATGGGATTTTCAGCATCCTGTCATTCCGACCAAACATTTGTCGCCTGAGGACGTGGGCCGTTTAGGTTCCTGGTGCATGCGGGAATTCTATTCGCGGCCGGAGCGCATCCACCGAATCATGGGATCTTCGTATGATTTGCTGGTCAAATTGTGCGTAAAGGATTTCATGAACAATCTTTCGAAATTCGAGCAGCGCTCGACGACAAAGGCAGCGACCTCAACCGGGTAATTTTTTGCAAGCAAAGGAAACAGATATGTCAGAAAACACTCAAACAGAAAATGCAGGGATACCATGGGAGCCAAAGGCTCAGGAAAAATACACGGCTATGCTCAGTAAGATCCCGTTGTTCCACCGGGAGATCACCCAGCAGGTCGTGGATAAGCAGGCGGTCATTAACGCGCAGCAGCGCGGGTCAGATATCGTCGAGGAGAAAGACATTTTGAAGTCTTTCTTTGCGGATGTCCCTAAGACGTTTTACAGCTTGATGATCCGCCTGATGGATGAAGTCGGGTTTGATTACAAGGAATTTGATAAATAGTAACGAGACACGGGTAACGGGTAACGAGTAACGAGTAAAGAGTAACGCGTAACGGGTAACGCGCAATGCGAGTCAAGACGCCGCAGTTTTTAAGGAATTTTTGTTTTTTTTCGTTACGGAGCACTGGTGGCTCGTCACTTGTTTAAAAGGAAATTGAATATGAAAATTGCGGTTATCGGTGCCGGCGCGATCGGATCGGTCGTGGCTGGTTATCTGACCAGGGCGGGCGAGGATGTGACCCTGGTCGCGCGCGAAAATCAGGTCGCATTGCTTCAGCAAAAGGGATTAACCCTGGTGACATCCGACGGGCAGGAAACCCTTGCGGTTAATGCGGTGCCCTGTCTGGAGCAGGAATATGATTTGGTGATCTTTACGGTCAAGACACAGGATTTGGAGGCAGCCTACCAGCTGAATCATGAATACCTCGAAACCCCCGAGGTTTTGACCACACAAAACGGCGTGCAGGCCGACAATATTTTGAGCGTGCATTTTGAACAGCAAAAGATGTTCAGCAGCATTGTTATGTTCGGCGCGACCTACACCGAGCCGGGTAAGGTCACGTTGAATTTTGACGGGGACTGGATTATCGGGCGTCCCTTTTTGCCGGTGGGTCCCCGGACCCACGCGCTGGCGCAAAGGCTGCAAGGTGCCTTCGCGGTCAAGGTCGCCCCTGACATTATGGGCATGAAATGGCTGAAACTGTTCGTGAATTTTAACAACGGCATTCCGGCATTGACCGGTAAATCCATGCAGGAGACTTTTGCGGACATGGATATGTGCACGCTCAGCGTCCAGCTTTTGCGCGAAGGGGTGGACATTGTGCGCAAGGCAAACATTGAACTGGTGTCTCTGCCGGATTTCCCCAAAGAGCGCATTGACGGATTGGTATCCATGCCGCTGGAAGAAGCCGCGGCCATCATGCACAAGACGCTGACCGGGTTGAGCCGGGAACCGCTGTACGGTTCCATTCTGCAAAGCATTTTGCGCAAGAAGACCAGTGAGATTGATTTTATCAATGGGGAAGTCTGCTGCCTGGCACGTCAGATGCGGATCAAGGCCCCGTTAAATGATAAAATACTGGCGATGGTGCACCAGGTGGAAAACAGCGGTGCGTTTTTTTCCGTCGAGGATGTAAAAAAAGCATTTAATTTAGCAAGCGGTTAGGGTCCTCGGGTTCGAAACCCGGCCTCTTACCCTTTTAAGGAAAAAAAGGACGATTACATGACAAAAAGACGAGTAGTAATTACAGGTGTCGGCGTTGTCTCTCCCAACGGAATCGGCAAAGATGTCTGTTACGAGAACATGGTAAACGGGGTTTCGGCGGTCAAACGCGTGACCGAGTTTGACGTCTCGCAGTTCAACACCAAGATCGCCGCGCAGGTCAGGGATTTTGATCCCCAGAAACTGGGGCTTTCCCGTGAAGATGCCCTGCGCATGGACCGTTACGTGCAGTTTGCCATGGTCAGCGCAAGCGAGGCTTTGGCGGATTCCGGGCTGGATTTAGCGAAAATCGATGCGACCCGGATGGGCGTGTCGCTGGCCAACGCGATTTGCGGCACCAAATATTTAGAGGAAGAGTTTGCTTTGATCACCGACAGCGGGAAGAACCCGATCGACCCAACGGTGTCCAAGAGTGATCTTTACGATGCCTCGATGTTCAACACGCCGTCCAGCGAGATCGCTGCCAAGTACGGACTTAAAGGCATCTGTAACACGATCTCCACCGGATGTACGGCCGGGACCGATTCCGTGGGCTTTTCTTACGAAGCGATCCAGGACGGGGAGGCCGACATCATGGTAACCGGCGCCTCTGAAGCCCCTTTGACCCCGATCACCTTTGGCGCTTTTGACACGGTCAATGTTTTGTGCGCCAAATACAATGATGACCCGGAGCGGGCCTCGCGCCCCTTTGACGCGGGCCGCGCAGGATTTGTCGCCTCTGAGGGCGCTGGATTACTTGTGGTTGAAGAACTGGAACATGCCAAAGCGCGCGGTGCCAAAATTTACTGCGAGATCATCGGTTACGGCACGACCTGTAACGCGTTTCACATGACCGACCTGCCGCCTTCGGGAGAGCCGAAGGCCGCCTCGATCAAGCTGGCACTCGAAGATGCCGGGGTCACCCCGGAGCAGATCGACTACATTAACGCGCATGGCTCCTCGACCAAGCAGAACGATGTTTTTGAGACCAATGCCTACAAGATGTCTTTGGGGCCGGCGGCGTACACGATTCCGATCAGTTCGCTGAAATCCATGATCGGGCATCCTTTGGCCGGGGCCAACGGCATTGAGCTGGTCATCGGCGCCTTGATCTTTGAACGCAACATGTTGCCGCCGACGATTAATCAGTTTGAGCGGGATCCGGAATGCGACCTGGATTATGTGCCTAACGTGGCCCGAAAAAAGAAAGTGAACATCATGTTAAAGACCTCCAGTGGATTTTCCGGGATCCATTCGGCCATGGTTTTAAAAAGATATGACGGATAGTGACCAATGACGCCCTTGAGACCTTGGCCGCCGCCGCATTAAGGCTGGGACAGGCGCAAGGAATTGGGAGCACGTTTAAAAAAAGGAATAACGCATGAAAAAAATCGCAATCACAGGCCTGGGAGTGGTTTCTCCCAGTGGCATTGATAAAAGGAAATTCTGGGCGAACGTTAAGAACGGCCGCAGCGCCATCGAGACGATCACCCGGTTTGATTCCTCGCAATACGCTTCACATATCGCCGGGCATGTCCATGAATTGGACGCCTACAGTAATGTGTCCTCCCGTTTGCTCAAAAAAATAGACGTGTTCTCGCACATGGCTCTGGTGGCCTCGGAACTCGCTTTGAGCGACGCTGCGATCACCATGAAAGACGAGAACCTGCACCGTACCGGCATTTTCATGGGCAATGCGATCGGGGGCTGGCTTTATGGTGAGACCGAGCTGCGCGATCTGTACATTGAAGGCCGCGAGGGTGTCAGCCCGTTCATGGCCTCAGCCTGGTTTCCGGCCGCGCCGCAAGGGCAAATCTCGATCCATTACGGGATCAAGGGCTACAGTAAGACCATTGTCGCTGACCGCGCCAGTTCCCTGATGGCGATCGCCTACGGCGCGAAAAACCTGGGGCGCGATAAAAATGATTTTATTTTAGCCGGCGGCATGGAGGCCCCGGTCACGCCGTTCGCGCTTTTGTGCTGCAACACCTCCGGACAGCTGACAACAAACAATGCCTCCCCGGAGACAGCCTACAAGCCGTTCGACAAAGATCGTGACGGGTACGCGATCGCCGAAGGCGCGGGCGTGGTGATCCTGGAGCAACCAAAGCGGGTCAAGGCCCGCAACGCGAAAGTTTATGCCAATATTATCGGGTTCGGCACAACCACCGACGGATACGACCGCATCGATCCGGCCCCGGACGGATGTGAGCTGGCCCGCGCGATCACGATCGCGCTCAAGGACGCGGATCTGGCACCGGAGCAGATCGATTACATTTGCTCGGATGGGTCCGCCACACAATTAGGAGACCGGACCGAGACTTTGGCTATCAAAAAGGTTTTTGAGGCGCAAGCCTCCAAAATTCCGGTTTCCGCGCCCAAATCCGTTTATGGCAACATGCTGGGCGCCTCGGGCGCGGTGGATGTGATCACAACGATCCTGGCCATGGAAAACGGCATTGTGCCGCCGACGATCAATTACCAGACACCTGATCCGGACTGCGATTTGGATTACTGTCCGAACGAGGCGCAGACTAAAGAGATCAATAATGCACTGATCATCAGCCGCGGTCGCGGCGGTATCAACGCGGTTCTGGTCTTGCAAAAAGCCTGAAGAGCCAAAGGCGCACGTGGCGGTCTTTAGTGTTTTATCCCACAAACACGCAAAAACACAAAAGAACATTGAGAAACACGAAAATAAAAAAAGGAGACATTATGGCAGTAGAAGACAAAGTCAAGGAGCTTTTTAAGGACGTCTTGGATATTCAACCGGATGAGATCAAGCCGGATGAAAAACTGGATGAATCCCTGGGCATTGATTCCACGGAAATGGTCGAGATCACGGTTGCCATCAAAAAGGCGTTCAACCTGGAAATCGAGAACAAGTATCTGAATAAAGGCCAGACCTTTAACGAGATGGTCGCTGCGATCAAACAAAAAGGCGGAGAATAAAGAGGTGCAGGCCACAAACCCGTTACCGTTGTGCCTACGCCGAACGGATTTTTTTCGGAAGGAAGCAGTATGCAGATTATTGATTTAAGCACTTCTATTGACGACACATTAAAGGAAACCCATGCAGCGACGATCGACCGGATCACGCACGCCAAAGGCGTGGACCATTTCAATTGGGTGGTCATGAAGAATCAGCCCGGCGGCCTGGAGAAATTTGAGGCCGGTGAGCGTGTCGCCACCCCTGAGGAGATCCCGGACGGCGAAATGCTGTCTTTGGAGATCGTCCATGCCTCGGTGCACATGGGGTCTCATGTGGATGCGCCCTTTCACTATGGGTCGCAAACCCAGGGTAACCCTTCTAAAAAGATAGAGGATTTGCCCCTTAAATGGTGTTACGGCCCGGGTGTGGTTTTGGATTTCACGCATAAAAAATACCCGGATGTCATTGCCAAAGACGATGTTATCGCAGCGCTGGCCCGCATCGACTACACGCTGAAACCCATGGACATTGTTCTGCTCAACACCGGAGGGGACAAGACCCTGGGCACGCCGGAATACGTTACCCAATATGTCGGCATGGTTCCGGACGCCCTGGAATACCTTTTGGATCGGGGCATAAAGATGCTGGGCATTGACACGATCGGTCTGGACCGCCCGTGCTTTGAGATGTTCGGAGAATTTTTATCGACCAAAGATAAATCCAAGATTTGGCCCTGCCATTTTTTGGGACGTCAACGGGAGTACGCGCACATGGAGCGGCTGGGCAATTTGAGCGCGATCCCGCGGCCGTACGGGTTTACGGTTTCCTGCCTGCCGGTCAAAGTGAAAGACGCCGGCGCGGGTTGGAGCCGTGTGGTCGCGATTGTCGAAGATGAATAATCAGTAACGACAGAGGAATGATCTGTGGTTTGTGAGCTATGACCTGTAATTGGTGCTCAGGTTGGGTATTACCATCACGGATGAGTTAAAAAGAAAGGAATCTACTATGGGACACACAAACAATTCTATTATTATTGATGCGCCGTATGATCGGGTCTTTGATATTTCCAATGATATCCCCCGTTGGACCGAACTTTTCGGCGGGGAATATACCGGGGCTGAAGTTCTATCCAGGGAAGGCAACCGGATCGAATTCAAATTGACCAACCGTGAAGGCCAGTCCTGGACATCGCATCGCCTGCTTTTCAAGGAAAACCGGTTCGCCTATGCGCAGAAAAATGAGCCCACGTTTCCGTTTAAGTTCATGAAGATCATCTGGCTCTACAATGAAGGCGAAGACGGTGTTCAACTGACCTGGATCCAGGATTTTGAACTGCATCCCGATTTCAAGGCAAAGACCGACGACGAAGTAGTGAGTCTGATCAATAAACATTCGCAGGAGAATTTGCAGATCTTTAAAGATATTATCGAGAAGGAAGCGAAAAGTTAAACAAGGGATAAGGCAATATGCTGTAAGCTTTAAGCGGTTCGCGTGTTACGGCCCATAGCTTAAGGCTTGCAGCTTTTTTTATGATTATGACCAGCGAGAAAAAAATCTTATACGCGCTGATCTGCCTGGGATGCATTACGATCTCGTTCAATGTCGCGGCGATCACCGCGGTTATACCCGTGATCAGCCAGGACCTTGATTTGCCGGCGCTCATTGTGTCGAAAATGATCCCGTATTACATGATTCCCTATGGCCTGGGTGCCCTGCTTTATGCGCCGCTGACCAAATTCTTTTCCTATCGCAGGATCATCAGCTTGTCGATGGCGGTTTTTTCCTTGTCCTGCTTTGCCTGCGCCAGGGCTGATACGATCGGGCCTTTGCTGGCCGCGCGCGTGATCATGGGCATTTCCGCGGCAAGTGCGATCCCGTTAGGCCTCATGATCATAGGTGAATTCTATGACCGCTCCATCCGGGGGCGGCTGGTCGGGCTCTTTTTCGGATGCAGTTTTTTTGCCTCTTTGGCCGGTATTGTTTTCAGCGGGATGGCTGATTGGCGGTGGCTCTTTTTGGTGCCGGCGGTTCTGGCGCTTATTCTGGCGATGCTGGGTTATCTGGCACCGTTGACCCACTTTAAGAAGGTCCATGGGGTGGATGTCAATTATGCCCATGTTTTTAAAAATATCCGCATCAGAAATGTTTTTCTTTATATCTGTGTGATTAGCGCCTTGTATCATGGTGTGCATAAATGGTTCGGGATCTTCTTAGATGAGGTTTATGGGTTGGATAAGCTGAAGATCAGCGGCCTGTTTATCCTCATGGCGGTCGCGGGTTTTTTGGGCCAGATCCTGGGCGGTATATTTTCAGACAAGAAAGGCCGTTTGTTTTCCAGCTATCTGGGGCTGGTGGGCCTAGCCGCGGCAACAGCATTATTATCCTTTCAGTTTCATTTTTGGTCCTCTGCCGTGGCGGTGGTGCTGATGTCCATGTTCTGGACCATAGGCCATAATGGGATATCCACGGTATTGACGGATTTCCCGGATAAGGACCGTCCGGTCATTGCCAGTCTGAATTCTTCTGTGCGGTTCATTGCCGGCGGTTTGGGATTTTATGTGAGCCGGTTTTTTGTGGCGCAGAGTTACGGGGTCACATTTTTTGTGATCAGCGTCTTTATGTTCCTGCTCTCCTTCACATTAAA
>JAGYNW010000269.1 GCA_018399915.1 Candidatus Omnitrophota bacterium | reverse complement strand
TCAAGATAGCTGAAAGAAATGATGCCTTAGCTGCATTGCAACAGACCCATGAAGAAAAGATGAAACAAAAAGACCAGGCCCTGGCGCAAATGAAGTTATTGCAAAAAACACAATTAGCCAAGCTGCAGGCACGCATCGAACAGGATACAACGGAATTAAAAAGCTTAAAAAGTGAGCTCAAACAAAAATCTGGAGAGATCGAACAGGCGCAGGAAATGCTGTTTGAAAAAATGTCTTTATTGGCTAAACATAAAGAAGAAAAACGACGGCAAGCCGCTTTGTTGAAGAAATATGCTTCAGACCTTGAAGAAAAAAATGATAAGGTCGCCCGGTTAGACCGTGAATTATTTGACGCTAAAGAAAATATTGAAAAGAATCATAAAGATATCAGCGGCCTTAAAAAGAGTTTGTTGGAAACTGAATTTCTTCTGGATAAAGAGATCAAAGAGCGCGCTCAGATTGCCGACAATGCAAAACGCAAAGAAGAGTTGATGCAGAAAAATGAACAGATCCATGCTCTTAAAGAACAATTATCCCGTGCGGAAGCTGATCTTGAGGCGACCATCATCAAAAACGAAAAACTTATAAAGAATTCCGTCAGTAAAAAGGAATTTAATAAACGACGCAAACATATCGCCAGGCTGAAACAAACATTGGCAAAGGCAGATTCTGATCTACAGGAAGCCATTGAGGAAAATGAAAAGATGCTCGAGGATTCTGTTAGCCGAAAAGCATTTCTTGTTAAACGGCAGGAAATTGAAGAGTTAAAAAAAGAATTGGAAGTGGCACAAAATGCTGTTAAAAAAGAGATCGCTCACCGCAAACAACTCAACGGGCAATTACAAAGCCTTAAAGCAGAGCTCAATGACCGAGTTTCTTTAGTTGAGAGGCAAAGTGCCGATGTTCATTCTTTGCAAAAGGCCCTGGATGAAGCCGCTGATGAAATCGATTTTATAAAAACGACCAGCCGTGAGGGTTTTGATGAAAGATCTTACGCGAAGACGGTCGGACAGAAAGATGCGCAGATCAATAGGCTTAAACGCGATTTGAAATATTTGGAAGGGCTTTTTAATCAAACCAAACAAGTCGTTAAGCAACAAGAGCTGGAGATAGCGCAGTTAAAGAATTCTTTTGAGCAGGATCGCTTAACGGAAACCATGCTTGCTCAAAAACAACCGCAAACAGAGACAAAGCCGCATGAGTATACTATCGATAAAATTATTAGAGATTTGGTTTCCTTGAATTCTGAGATTATGCAGCTGCAAGGCACTTTTAGTAATAAATCTTTGGCTGAAAATAAACGATTGGATATTGTTTCTATAATGGAGGTCCTTAATCAAACCAAAAGGATCAGTGAATTAATGGAATACAAAGCGAATAACTATATTATGACACAAGGTCATCGCAATAAAGAATTGACCGGTATTCTGGATATTTATAAGGATAAATTGAATACGACCCATGAATCCTTAAAAAAATCCGAGGCTACGGTCTCCACGCTTAAAGACCAGATCGCGTTTGCGCAGAAACAGCTATTTGAAAAGGACAAATTGCTGAAGAAAACACAAAATGACCTATTAACACTGGAAGAAGAACTCTCAAATATGAAAAAGCAGATAAACGCGCTTAAGTCTGAATCCCCTTCCGATCAGATTCTTTGATCGCAATCATTGTGCCTGAATTTCTTCATTAAACATTTTATCAAATTCCTGAAAAGTAATTGACTTTTATCAGAGATGCATTAAAATTTAACGCATTATGAATGCGATTGACCAGAAATATACACTTAAAGAATATATCCTGTTATTTGCGCAAGGATTTTGTATCGGTATCGCTAATGCTATTCCCGGCGTTTCCGGTGGTACGGTAGCCTTTTTATTTGGACTTTATGAAGATCTGATCAATTCCATAAGGTCTTTTGATTTGAGCTTTATCAAAAAACTTTTTCAAGGAAAAATTTCAGTGGCATTAGATCACGTCGCCTGGCGGTTCTTGGGAAGCGTGATCCTGGGAGCGGTTTTTTCAATACTTTGCTTCAGCAAAGCAATCAGTTGGCTGATCACGTATAAACCTGTTCAGGTAAATGCATTTTTTTTCGGACTGATTCTTGCCAGCATTCCTGTTATCGCACGCATTATTCAAAAATGGAATTTATTTTTATTCATCAATATTTTGATATCGGCCTTTATTACGCATCTAATCGTTAGCAGTGTTCCTGTTAACACATCAGATAGCTTGCCGTTTATTTTTTTATGTGGTGTTCTGGCTATAAGTTCCATGATTTTACCCGGTCTTTCCGGGGCATTTATCTTAGTCCTTTTGGGAAAATACACGCATATTATTAATGCCATCAATGACCGGGATCTTGTTGTTTTAGGAACTTTCCTTCTGGGCATTATTATCGGTATTTTGAGTTTTGTCAGGTTATTAAGCTGGCTTTTTAAAAAATATCATGATGGAACCATTTCCGTTCTAACTGGTCTGATTATCGGATCTTTGAGTAAGATTTGGCCCTGGAAAAAGGCTTTAGAATATCTCGAGGTCAAACCAGGTAAATTGGTGCTGATCAAGGAGATCAATGTCTTACCCGATGCATTTACCCGGGAAGTGGCCGGCGCTATTGGCCTGATGCTTGTCGGCATTATTTTAACCTTGCTCTTAAACCGGTCCCCCAAAAAACGAATTCTTTAATTTTACCGTGCTAAAGTTTCAAAGCATATCACTCCAGGATACTGTAAAATATTCTGCTGACATTTGAATAAAAAGCAG
>JAGYNW010000268.1 GCA_018399915.1 Candidatus Omnitrophota bacterium | reverse complement strand
AGCGGATAGCTGATGTGCCAGAGATTGCCCTGGCTCTCCTGATGTTCGGCCTCTTCATCCGACAAAGCGGTCAGACAGCGCGGGCACCAATTAATGATGTACTCCCCTTTGTAGATCAACCCTTTTTCATAAAGAGAAACAAACACATGTTTGACAGCTTCGCTGTAGGCATCGTCCATGGTAAACCGGGTGCGTTCCCAGTCACAGGAAGAACCCAGTTTTTTTAACTGATGAATAATGGTATCCCCATATTGCCGCTTCCATTGCCACAAACGTTCCAGCAGACCTTCACGGCCTACATCATGGCGTGTTTTATTTTCACGCGCCAACTGTTTTTCCACAACATTTTGGGTGGCAATACCGGCATGATCTGTGCCCGGCATCCACAAAGTCTCGAACCCTCTCATACGCTTGTAGCGGATAATGATGTCCTGCAGGGTATTGTTCAGGGCATGCCCCATGTGCAGGATCCCGGTCACGTTCGGTGGTGGGATCACAATGCTGTAAGGCATTTTTTCGGGATTCGCCTTACCATGAAAACATTTCTGGTCTTCCCAGTACCGGCACCATTTTTCGTCGATTTGCTGAAAATTGAATTTGGTTGGCATTTCATTCATAATAAACGCGCTTCTTTCTTCTTAAAATTCCGTCTTTTTTGGTTTCCCTTAATCGACAAATCCTGCAACTGCTACTGTGGCAGTTGTAGCAGTTGCTATTTTTGGGACAAAAAAGGGCTAAAAAAGCGAAAAGAAGGCCAAAAACAGCAGATTTTAAATATTTACTGCTACACGCATCAGGCCTTACTATCCTTTAATAATTTGTATTCAATGCTGTCCAATAAGGCCTCCCAACTGGCCTCAATAATATTGTCGTGTACCCCGACGGTTGTCCATGAGGCTTTTCCATCCTGTGATTCAATAAGGACGCGCACTTTGGCGGCCGCCCCTTCTTTCGGATCCAGAACACGTACCTTGTAATCAGTCAAATGCACATCCTGAATATTGGGATAAAATTTCCGCAATGCCTGGCGCAGGGCCTTATCCAGGGCATCCACCGGGCCGTCCCCTTCAGCCGCGCTAAAACGGTCTTCCCCATTGACATTGATGCGGATCGAGGCCTCGGCAAATATCTTACCGTCAAAACGTTTTTCAGTTGAAACTTTAAATCCTTCCAGCTTGAAGAAAGGCTTGTATTTTTTCAGGGACTTCTTCAAAAACAACTCAAAAGAGGCATCGGCCGCCTCAAATTGATACCCATGTTCTTCTTTCTTCTGTAAGGCCAAAAGCAATTTTTTGGCTTCCGGCGATTTCTTATCCAACGCCACATCCATTTTCTGCGCCTTCATCACAATAGGCATTTTCCCGGCCATTTCCGAGGTAATGAAGCGACGGTGATTCCCCACAACCGCAGGGTCCGTGTGTTCATAGGCCTTGACATTTTTCAAGACCGCGTCAATATGCACGCCGCCTTTATGGGCAAAGGCCGAATGTCCGATCAACGGCGTATTATCCGGAATAATAAAATTGCTGACCTCGCTGATGTAGTAGGCGGTCTCCATCAGATGCTTGACATTCTTCGCCGGAATGGTCTTGTATTCTTTCTTTGCATGAAGGATCCCGATGATTGTGGACAAATTCGCGTTGCCGCAGCGTTCGCCAAATCCATTGAAGGTGCCCTGCACATGCACACATCCCTCTTCAATCGCGGCCAGGCTATTGGCCACGGCCAGACCCAGATCATTGTGGCAATGAATGCCCATGGCAACAGTAATCTTATCTTTGATCTCGCAAATAATCTTACGGATCTCTTGTGGCAAAGCGCCGCCGTTGGTATCGCACAAGACAAGGCATTCGGCGCCGGCTGCCTGCGCGGCTAATAAAGTTTGAAGCGCGTATTGCGGATTGTTTTTGTACCCATCAAAGAAGTGTTCGGCATCGTAAAGAACCCGACGTTTCTTCTTTACCAGAAAGCGGATCGAATCCGAGATCATGTTCAGGTTCTCATCCAAAGAGGTTTTGATCACATCCTGCACATGCAGGTCCCAGGCCTTGCCGAAAAGCACAATAGTTTGGGCCTGGGATTTGATCAACTGTTTTAAATTAAGGTCGTCGGAAGCCTTGATCTTGGCCCTGCGGGTAGAGCCGAACGCCGTGATCTCGGAATTTTTCAGATCCATGGCCTGCACGGCCTTGAAAAATTCCTGATCTTTGGTATTAGCCGGCCATCCTCCCTCGATGAAATGCACGCCGATCGCGTCCAATTTTTTAGCGATCTTCAATTTATCCTTTACCGTAAACGCGATACCCTCGGTCTGGGCTCCGTCTCTTAACGTGGTATCGTAAATGGCTATTTGTCGCATAATTCAGTCCTTCGTCAGATTCTGGGTTTTATTTTTTCCCGAGATTAAAGGCTTTATGCAGTACATTGACTGCTTTTTGCGCTTGTTTTTCCTTAATGACGCAGAAGATGCTGATCTCTGAAGTGGAGATCATCTCGATATTGATCTTGTTTTTGGCTAAAGCATCAAACATTTTGGCCGCGATGCCCTGATGAGAACGCATGCCACAGCCCACAATCGAAACCCGGGCAATCGCGTCATCGTACATTACCTCTCCGGCTTTAATTCTTTGGGCAATAGCCTTGGAACCGTCCAGCGCCTTTTTCAATTCCTTTTTCGGAACCGTAAAAGAAATATCCGTGTGCTTGGTATGGCTGATATTCTGAACAATAATATCCACGTTACACCCCTGCTTGGAAAGCTCTGTAAAGATCTTGGC
>JAGYNW010000267.1 GCA_018399915.1 Candidatus Omnitrophota bacterium | reverse complement strand
GGCCGGGGATCCCTGCCGTTGGCCGCATCCCCGGCTTTCGTGTTGTTAAAACTCCCGCCCCTGTCACATAATAAACAGCATTTCCGCATAGGATGGCAAGGGCCACAAATCAGCGGAAACCAATCCTTCTAAGGCATCGATATCTACACGCAAGGCATCCATGGCGGCCTTGGTCTTTACGGAGTCGCCTTTAGCGATCGCCGCTTCCAGCTTGTGGATCTTCTGCATCGCGCTTTCCGTGGTCTTAACCAACACCTCCAGAAGCTTGCGCGCCGAAGTATTCTTCACTTTCGTAATGCTGGAAACCGATTTGATGGTATCCGCGACCTCTTCCTGATAATTCAGCGCAGCCGGAATGATCATGGTCTTGGCCATGTCAACCGAAAGCTTGGCCTCGTAATCAATGATCGTGTCGTAGCACTCCCTGTAGACCTCGTAGCGCGAGTTTAATTCCCTGGGGGTCAGGACTCCGTGTTTCTCGAACAACTTAATGACCTTCGGATCTTTGGTCGCCTGCAAGGCCTCGGGCGTGGTCTTCAGATTAGGCAATCCCCTTTTTTCCGCTTCTTTGAGCCATCCGTCAGTGTAATTATCACCGTTATAAATAACCCGTTTATGTTTTTTAATGATGCTTTGCAATAACTTTTGCACCGCTTCATTAAAATCCTTCTTCTGGGCCTTGGCGGCTTCCAGCTTTTCGCAGATCTCATCCAGCGCCTCAGCCACGATCGTATTCAAAACAATATTCGGTCCGGCCAAGCTCATATTGGAGCCCACGGCGCGGAACTCAAATTTGGATCCGGTAAAAGCGAACGGGGAAGTCCTGTTCCTGTCGGTGGCGTCCCGCGGCAATTGCGGAAGGGTATCCACGCCGATCTCAAGCACGCCCCCCATCTTAGAGGATTTGGCCCCGCCTTTTTCCACTTGCTCAATAATGTCGGTCAGCTGTTCGCCCAAAAAGATGGAGATGATCGCCGGCGGTGCTTCGTGAGACCCTAAGCGGTGATCATTCCCGGCCGAGGCAATCGAGGCGCGCAACATACCGGCATAAGTGTCCACGGCCTTAATAACCGCACACAGCATGACCAGGAACTTCGCGTTCTCATGGGGATTATTCCCCGGAGAAAGCCAGTTCTTGCCATCCGGCCCCACGATCGACCAATTATTATGTTTGCCTGAACCATTAACGCCCGCGAACGGTTTTTCATGCAAAAGGCAAACCAGTCCGTGACGTTCAGCCACCTTTTGCATAACCTCCATGCACAGCATATTATGGTCCACCGCCAAATTCAAATGCTCAAAAACCGGAGCCACCTCAAACTGCGCCGGGGACACCTCATTGTGGCGCGTTTTAACCGGCGCGCCCAATTCCCACATCTCCCGGTCAAAATCTTCCATGAACGCCATAATGCGGGTCTTGATGGCGCCAAAATAATGGTCAGACATTTGCTGATGCTTGGCCGGTTCTTTTCCGAACAAAGTCCGTCCGGTCTGGATCAGATCGATGCGGTCATAATAAAATTCCCGGTCAATAAGAAAATATTCCTGTTCTCCGCCCAAGGTAGCGTAAGCTTGATTGCCTTTGTCCTTAATCCCGAACAATTTACCTAAACGGCACACCTCTTTGGATAAGGCCTTCATGGATCGCAACAGCGGCGTCTTTTTATCCAATGCCTCACCGTGCCAACCGATAAAATAGGTAGGGATACATAAGGTCGCGCCTTCCGATCCTTCCTTAATAAAAGCCGGGGAAGTCGGGTCCCAACCGGTATACCCGCGGGCCTCAAACGTCGGCCTTAATCCACCGGAAGGAAAACTGGAGGCATCCGGTTCGCCTTGAATAAGCTCTTTTCCGGAAAATTTCATAATAACCCCGCCCTCGTCATCCGGGCAGATAAAGGAATCATGTTTTTCTGCTGTCGATCCGGTCAAAGGCTGGAACCAATGGGTGTAATGCGTGGCCCCCTTAGAGAGCGCCCAGCTTTTCATGGCATCGGCCACTTCATCTGCAATCTTCGGGTCCAAAAGCCCGTTCTTTTGAATCGTGGCGCTTAAAGATTTGAAGGCCTTTTCCGACAAATAATTCCGCATAACCTTTAAATTGAACACATTTTTTCCGTAATACTCCGGGATAGACCGTGTTTCCTCCATTGAATTTCGCATTTCCATTTTTTGTAACTCCTTGTTCTTGTTTAATAGAGTTTATCTTTTTGGAGTAAATCCATGTTACTCCACTTAGGTGCTTTAATCAAAAGAAAAATTTCACTAGAATATTTTCTTCCTCCTTTCGTGATCATCGACGGGAATTCGCCAGCAAAGAAAAAAAGCCCTCCGTTTAAGCCTAACGCTTAACCCAGAGGACTTCTTTGCCCGTTCTTTTATTTTATCTTAAAAATAAAAAATCCTTCTTCAAAACGCCATTGTTTTAAAGAAGGACATCATTGCCCAATTTTTAAAAAGTATACCCTGCTTAAAAGCTTTTGTCAAATTTTTTCTTGCACGGTTTCTTGCCCGGCGCTTTTCTCATTCCCAATTTTGAATCTTTTCGACGATAAATTCTTCCGCCTTTCTTAAGTTCGCCAGAGCCTCGGCAGAGATCTCTTCTCCAAATTCATTAAAACGGTATCCGCGGATCCCCAACGCATAACCTTGTGTCTTCGCCCCAAACATGTCATGCGCCATGGCCAGAACCGCTTCCGGTTCCACGCTATGTGAGGTAAAGCTCAATTCCTGTTTGGGAAAAACCGGATCAAAAGAAAACGGGCCCTCGCCCACCAAAGAGGCGTCGGCGAAAATAACGATATCATGC
>JAGYNW010000266.1 GCA_018399915.1 Candidatus Omnitrophota bacterium | reverse complement strand
GATACCTTTATCATCCGTGATTTTATCGCCGAGTATCTGGAGGGACGAACTCCGAATCCCTGCGTGAGGTGTAATCAGTTCATCAAATACGGCACCTTGTATGCCAAGGTCAAGGCCTTGGGCGCGGATTATCTGGCAACCGGGCATTACGCCCAGGTGGAGCGCGACGCGGATTCCGGCAGGTATCTGTTGAAAAAGGCGGTTGACCGGAACAAGGATCAGTCTTATTTTTTGTATGGGATTAAGAAAGAACAGCTTCCTTTTTTGCTGTTTCCGTTGGGCGGTCTGACCAAGGCCCAGGTGCGCGATACCGCGCGCGCGCATGATCTGTTTGTCTCGGATAAACAGGAAAGCCAGGATATTTGTTTTGTGCCGGAGGCGGGATACAAAGATTTTATCAGGCAGAGAGCCGGCGCCGATGTGTTTATTGAAGGGGATTTCATCGACGAGAATGGAAAGGTCGTGGGCCGTCATAAGGGTTTGCTGAATTACACGATCGGGCAAAGGGATAAACTCGGCATTGCATTGGGCCGCAGGGTTTATGTCAATAAGATCGATAAGGCGACCAACACGGTCCATGTCGGGCCTAAAGACCATTTGCTGAGTGATGGGCTTTGGGCCAAACAGGTAAATTTCCTTACCGAAAAACCTGAAGAAACCATAGAGGTGACTGCCAGAATTCGGTATAATGCCAGAGAAATCAAGGCTTCGCTTACCTGTGAAAAAGGCCGGGTGCAGGTCCTGTTTGACGAGCCGCAAATGTCGGTCACGCCGGGCCAGTCGGTTGTTTTTTATCATGGGGATACTGTTTTAGGCGGCGGTATTATCCAGGAAGCCATCAAGAAGACAAATTCAATGTAATTTAATTAGGCCTGCCTGCAAAAGCGTTTGAAATCCGGATAACGAAACGCAAGGCAATCACGAAGGAGAACAGAAAATGAGCATGTCATTAGACAGGAAATTTTTAAAAGGGTTTATTTCTCAAGAAGATATTGAGGCCATCCGCCCGCAGATCGAACAAGCCCATGATGACCTTGAAAACAAGAAAGGCGCCGGCAGTGAGTACACCGGGTGGACCGACCTTCCCGGTAAGATCGAGGAGTCTGCCTTGGATGAACTTGTGGCTCTGGGAAAAGAGGTCCGGGAATATTCGGATTGCATTATCAGTGTCGGCATCGGCGGGTCCTTTTTAGGCATAAAGGCAACGGTGGAGTTTTTGCGGGATAAGGCGCAGATACCGATCTATTACGCCGGTCATAATATCAGCACAGATTGCCTGTCATCCTTATTGACCAAGGTCAAGGACCAAAGGGTGTCAGTCGTGGTCATTTCCAAATCCGGAACGACCACCGAGCCGGCCATTGCTTTCAGAATCATTAAACAGTTTTTAAGGGAAAAATATGACGCGCAAGAGTTAAAGAAAAGGATTTTTTGCGTTACCGATGAGAAAAAAGGCGCTTTGCTGAAGGTCGCCCAAAAAGAAGGCTACCGCAGTTTTGTGATCCCGGATGATGTCGGCGGACGTTTTTCTGTTTTGACCCCGGTCGGGCTGGTGCCTTTAGCCATTTGCGGCGTGGATATTAAGGAACTTGTCCGCGGCGCGCGGGCAGGCCAGGAAGAATATTCGCGCATGGACCTGGAAGCGAACATCGCCTACCAGTACGCGGCGATCCGGTATCTTCTCTACAAAGAGGGCAAAGCCATTGAGGTCTTATCGACGTTTTATGACAATGTTCAGTTCGTTTGCGAATGGTGGAAGCAATTGTACGGGGAGAGTGAGGCCAAGAACGGTAAAGGCATTTTTCCGTCTTCTTTAGTCATGTCAACGGATCTGCACTCCATGGGGCAACTGATGCAGGACGGTATGCGCAATATGTTCGAGACTTTTCTGATGATCGAAAAAACGCAAACCTCGATCATCATTCCGGAAGATGAAGAGAACCTGGATAAATTTAATATTGTCGCCGGCAAAGAACTGGATTATGTCAATAAACAGGCTTATTTTGCGACCGCTGAGGCCCACTTTGAAGGCGGAGTCCCGAACATGACTATCCATCTTTGTAAGTCTGATGAGTTTCATTTAGGCAAGCTGTATTATTTCTTTGAGAGAGCTGTGGCGGTTTCCGGGTACTTGCTGGGGGTCAATCCGTTCAATCAGCCGGGAGTGGAAGCCTACAAAAAGAAAATGTTTGCGTTATTGGGAAGATAAAAAGGCACCCGACATTACCGCGGGTGCCTTTTTGATAAGGTGATAAGCCTTGATTGCTGTCGCTATCAAAACTCCTTTCTTACATTATTAAATATGCCATATTCTCCGGAATTTTCAAGTCAGCCAAGGTGTTTTTTTGTAAAAAAAGCACTATCATTGTGAACAACTTTTCCGTAAAATATCTGAAGAAATCATGAATGAACGAACAGAAAAAACAGCCTTGGAGATTTACGGCCTGTTCCGGATAACACTGGGCACCGCTCAGTTGGTGGGCCTGTTCTTCTCTTATTTTTTATTGGAATTTCTTATTCAGTATCCCGAAAGCGAAAGGCTGCGGGTTTTTGATGAGGATATCCTTGCCTTGATTTTTTTAGCTGTGATCTTACGCGGCCTTTTCCATCTTTGCGTGGGGATAGGGATTGTCAGGTTGCGGGAATGGGCGGTTTTATGGATATTTTGGGGTTGGCCGATCCTGCTGATTATCAATGCCGGGGTTTTTTATGTGCATTTTTATGATTTTTCCGCTAGCGCGCAGGTAGCGCATGTTTGGGATGTGTTGAGTTTCCCGAAATTGATAATTTATCTGGGCTTTATCTGTTTTGAT
>JAGYNW010000265.1 GCA_018399915.1 Candidatus Omnitrophota bacterium | reverse complement strand
TCACTTGTGGAATGGAACCGATTAATAATATTGTTGATATCACAAATTTTTGTCTGATGGAAACCGGGCAGCCTCTGCATGCTTTTGATTATGATAAATTGATCGGCGGAAAAATTATTGTACGCAAAGCGTACAAAGGGGAAAAGATCATAACCATCGACGGAGTGGAAAGAGAATTGGACCCTTCCATTCTGATTATCGCAGACCAAAAAAGACCGGTTGCCATCGCCGGTATTATGGGAGGAAAAGAAACAGAAGTTACGGACGAAACCAAGAATATCTTATTGGAAAGTGCCTATTTCGATCCCATTCTTATCCGCCGCGCGTCACGGAAACTGGGATTAGCCTCAGATTCGTCCTATCGATTTGAGCGGGGCGTGGATTATTTGGGAGTTGAGCAGGGAAGCCTGAGGGCCCTTGCAATGATTGTGGAAAGCGCGAAAGGCAAGATTACACATCATCGGGATCTCTCGTGTCAAGCAAGGCCGGAGGCAAAAGAAGTTATAAGCATTAGAATGGAGGATATCAATCATTTTTTAGGAGCCTCCGTATCGCAGGAGGAATGTGTTCAAATCCTTCAAAAATTGGATTTTATGGTTGAAGCAGAGCAACAACAGTTGGCAATAAGGCCCCCGTCTTTTCGAGCAGACATTAAAGAAGGGGTTGATGTTTTTGAAGAAATTGCGCGTATCCGGGGATATGATAATTTGCCCTACCGTATGCCCACCATCCCGACGTTTAATATGCCTCTTTGCCAGAAAAGACAAAAGAGGGAAAAGGTTCGACAGGCTTTAGTCTCCCAGGGATTTAATGAAATTATTACCTATACGATGATCAGTAAAGATGTTTTGCAAAAAGCCGGACAGAAGGAGTTACACGGCACAGAGATTTTGAATCCCTTAAGCGCGGATCAAGAGATTTTAAGGCCGGGCTTGTTTCCCAATATGCTTATGACCGCGCAGTATAATATTAACCGGGGGCAGAAGGATTTGCGGCTTTTTGAAACAGGAAAAGCCTATGTGTCCGGAGAGGAAAAAGAACGGTTGGCGCTTTTAATGACAGGCGTTAGGCGCAAAGACTGGAGAAATCTTCAAGAAAATGCCGTTGATTATTTTGACCTTAAGGGCATTGTTGAGCAACTTTTTAAAGTTATGCGACTCCCCAAACGAAGCTATCAAGAGCAAGAAAAAGAGTACTTTGAACCAGGCTTAAGTGTTTCTTTTTTCGCCGGGAAGGAAACCTTGGGAGAGATGGGGTCCGTGAGCAAGGATATTTTAGCTCAGTGGGGCATTAAACAGGAGGGGCTTTTTTATGCCGAGATTGATCTGGAAAAGGTTTACAGTCTAGCGCAAACAAAAGGAAAGTTTCAGCCCCTATCCGAATATCCTTGCATTGTTTGGGACATCAGTTTAGCCGTAAACAAAGAGGTGTCCTTTCAAGAGATCGAGCGTATTGTTACAGAACGAGGAGCAGAGATCCTGATTGCGCTTGAATTAAAAGAAGAATATGTCGGAGAAAAAGTCTCTTCAGATAAAAGAGGGATAACCATTTCTTTAACTTACCAGTCGCAGGAAAAGACGCTAACGGAAGAAGAAGTCGCCTGTGTGCATGAGCGGATTTGTCAGACATTGATTGATGATCTGGGTGCTGTTAAGCGGTAATGGCCCTTGCGGGCGAGCTTCTATTAATTCAATAGCCTATCCTCCCTTCTTATAGTATAATAAAAAATATCCCTGCGGTGTGCGTTAGATTGAATTTATAAAGAACCAACACTTTATAAAAGGGACGCCAGACTTTTAGCGTGTCTGTGGATACGTTAAAGTGGTACCCACTTGGTGAACAGGTTCACCTTTAATTTTCTTTCGACGGCATTGCGGGGATAATTTTATTTGCAACGAAGCAACTATTCCATGAAAAACAATGAAAAAGAAACAAGCAAACTTGGATGATTCTCTGTTCGCACAGGCCAAACAAGAAGAGATCTCTCGCCATAAACCCTTAAGCGCCCGGATGCGGCCACAAACATTTGAGAGTTTTGTGGGGCAGGAGCATCTTTTAGGGAAAGGCAAGCTTCTTCCCAGAGTTATTGCTGCCGACAGGCTTTCTTCCGTGATTTTTTATGGGCCTCCGGGGACAGGCAAGACAACTTTGGCGCAATGCATAAGCCGACAGACAAAAGCCTTTTTTCAAAAAGTCAATGCCGTATCTTCTTCTGTCGAAGAGTTGCGAACAATTATTCAGGCGGCGAAAAACCGGAGGATATTAAACGATAAAAAAACCATTTTGTTTATTGATGAAATCCATCGTTTTAATAAAGCGCAGCAGGATGTCTTGATGCCTGAAATTGAGGAAGGAACCATTGTTCTCATCGGAGCCACCGTATCCAACCCGTTTTTTTCCATTACCGCGCCTTTGTTGTCACGTACCTTGATTTTGGAATTTCACGCATTAACTTCAGAGAACCTTTTGACAATTTTAGAACGCGCGTTGAGTGACAAGGAACAAGGATTAGGAAAAGATGCGATAGAGGCAGAACAGGACGCGCTTGCTTTTTTAGCCAGAATTAGTGATGGGGATGCCCGAAGGGCGCTGAATGCTTTAGAGGTGGGATGTTTAACAGCGCCGGTTGAGGGAGGAAAAAAACGGTTTACGCTTTCCCTGGCGGAGGAATGCATACAAAAAAAACAGGTTATTTATGACCGCGACGGAGATGCCCATTACGATGCGGCCTCAGCTTTCATTAAGTCTATGAGAGGTTCAGACTGTAACGCGACCCTTTATTGGATGGCCAAAATGATTTATGCCGGGGAGGATCCGCGGTTTATCGCA
>JAGYNW010000264.1 GCA_018399915.1 Candidatus Omnitrophota bacterium | reverse complement strand
AGGCCATCCAAATATTTGGATGGCCTTTTATAGACACAAAACAATTACCATTATTTTTTTAAAACAGCCTCAAATTTCTTAGTTAACATCGGCACGATCTGAAATAAATCACCAACTATTCCATAATTCGCCACACTGAATATCGGTGCATGCGGATCTTTATTGATTGCGATAATAGTATCCGCAGACTGCATTCCTACCAAATGCTGGATCTGCCCGGAGATTCCACAGGCAATATATATCTTGGGACACACAGTCTTTCCTGTTTGCCCCACTTGATGGGAATATGGAATCCAGTCGCTATCAACAGCTGCGCGAGAAGCACCCACCGCACCATCCAGCACTTTAGCCAGATCTTCTAATAAAGAAAAATTCTCCGGTCCTCTCATGCCGCGTCCTCCAGATACAATTATATCGGCTTCGGTTAAATTAACCGTATTAGTTACCTCTTCAACAATATCCAATAATTTTGTGCGGCTAAAAAAGCAAGAACTATCCACTGTCTCCCTTATAACCTCGCCTTTTCTTGTGCTGTCTTCCTCCGCCTCTTTAAAAACTTTGTGGCGGACCGTAGCCATTTGCGGCCTATGATTTTTGGAAATAATGGTTGCCATGATATTTCCACCAAAAGCAGGTCTTGTTTGAAGCAATATCTTTTCATCAGGACAAATCTCTAGGCCTGTGCAATCGGCTGTCAATCCCGCATGTATCTTGATAGCGACCCGCGAGATTAAAGAACGACCTATGGAGGTTGCCCCGCAAAGCACTATCTCCGGACGATGTTTGCGAATAAGCGTGACCAATACTTTGGTGTAGGCCTCATCAATAAAATTGCTTAGCTCCGGACTATCAACCACATAAACCTTATCCGCTCCGCGACAGATCAATTCTTGTGCTTTATCTTCAATCTTATCACCTAAAAGAACGCAAGAAACATCCGTGCCTAAGCTATCAGCAAGTTCTCTTCCCTTTCCCAAAAGCTCATAAACTACGGACTGAACCACTCCTTTTTTTTGTTCAGCAAAAATCCAAACGCCTCTGTATTGATCAATGCCTTCTGTCTTAGTTGTTTTCTTGGTCAATTCAATCGCATTAAATTTCTTGCAAGCATCGACACACGCGCCACATAAGGTACATTTATCTAAATCAATTACTGCTAATTTCTCAATAACCTTAATAGCTCCGAAAGGACATGCCCTGACACACAATGTGCATCCGGTACATTTATCTTTTAAAACTTTTATGCTCATATGTTATCCTTGATTACGTATTTCGTATATCTACGCATTTGATTCATAAACGCATAGATACACAGAGCTTCTTTATAAGAGAAGCTAAGCCAAACACTTCTTTAGGATTTCAACTAATTGATCAACAGATTCGGAAGGATCCCCATCAAATATTTGCCCTTGCGGTCGTGGCGGTGGCGTAAAGATCCTCACAACTTGCGTAGGAGAACCGGTTAGCCCTAATCGATCATCCTCAACATCAAGATCAATTGCCTTCAAAGTTTTAATTTCTGCTTTCTTCGCTTTCATTTTTCCTTTTAGCGAAGGCAAACGAGGCTCATTGATCTCTTTAACAACCGTAAAAAGGCAGGGTAATTGTATTTTTACAACCTCAAATCCCTCCTCTGTCATACGTTCAACCGTGGCGTCTGTCTCATTAATCTCTTCAATTTTTTTTACGTACGCAACTTGCGGGATGTCCAAATGGGTTGAGATGCCAGGACCCACTTGAGCCGTGTCCCCATCTGAGGCCTGTTTGCCACAAAGGATCACATCATAATCACCAATTCTCTCTATTGTTTTGGCTAAAGTATAACTCGTCGCTAATGTATCTGCTCCCGCGAAAGCCCTGTCACTAACCAAAACACCCTCATCACACCCCAAAGAGATGGCTTCACGTAAAGCGGATTCGGCTTGAGGCGGGCCCATGGTTACGACCGTTGTCTTCCCACCAAACCGCTCCCTTAAACGAACTCCCTCCTCAATAGCATAAGCGTCAAAAGGATTAATTATCGACTCAACCCCCTCTCTGATCAAAGTATTCGTTTTGGGGTCAATCTTGACAGACGTTGTGTCTGGAACCTGTTTTATACACACAACTATATTCATGATTTCGCAGCTTCCTTTATTAATGCAAGAGCTATAATGCTCCTCTGAACTTGATTTGTCCCTTCGTAAATTTGCGTAATTTTGGCGTCACGCATATATTTTTCCGCAGGGTATTCTTTCATATATCCGTATCCTCCAAAGATCTGGACAGCATCCGTCGCGACCTTCATGGCCACATCAGATGCATACATTTTCGCCATGGCCGAATGCTGACTAAAGTTCTTAACACCGGCATCTATCTCCCTGGCCGAGGCATAGACCAAAGCCCTTGCGGCTTCTGTCTGTGTGGCCATATCTGCCAGCATAAACTGTATACCTTGAAAACTGGAAATAGATTTTCCAAATTGTTTTCTTTCTCTCGCATACTTAACCGCAGCATCTAAGGCTCCTTGCGCGATTCCCACGGCCTGAGCACCAATACCCGGCCGGGATTTATCAAAAGTTTTCATGGCCACAATAAATCCTTGTCCTTCTTTGCCCAAAAGATTTTCTTTAGGGATCTTGCAATCGGTAAAAATCAATTCTCGCGTGGAAGACGCCCGGATTCCTAGCTTATCTTCTTTTTTTCCAAAAGTAAAACCTTCCGTTCCCTTCTCAACGATAAAAGCACTGGCTCCCCTGGCGCCTTTGTTTTTATCTGTCATAGCGATAACCGTATAGGTTTCGGCATCCCCGCCATTGGTAATAAAATGCTTTGTTCCATTTAAAATATAAGAGTCTCCCT
>JAGYNW010000263.1 GCA_018399915.1 Candidatus Omnitrophota bacterium | reverse complement strand
TAAATGTCAGGGAAAGCCGATGCATAGCCCGGGTACAGGCGACATAAAGCATTTTTTTATCCATATCCGTCTTATAATTCTCGCCAGAGACATCCGGCATAATAACCTGATCAAACTCCAAACCCTTAGCCATATAAGCCGTACAAACAGTTATCCCCTTGTAGAATACCATGCTATGCGAAGTCAATAGATGTATCTTGCCATGTTGTCCCTGTAGTTGCCGGGAAAGATGTTCGGCCTGTTTCTGTGTTTTGCAGATAATACCCAAAGAATGATAGTCGGACTGACGGAAGCCCTTAATGCCTTCGTTAAGTTGACGCATTTCCTGGTCTTGGGTTTTAAACCCTAATACCTCTGGTTTCTGTCCCCGTCTTTCGATCGCGACCAGATCCTCGTTAGGGGAAATCCGCTGCGCAAATTGCGTAATCTCATAGGTCGAACGGTAGCTTTTGCACAGCCTTACACAATCCGCCTCCTCAAAAACTTTCCGGATTTCTGTAGATGTTGAAGACCCATATGGGTTAACCGATTGATTCGCATCCCCTAAAATCGTTTTCTTGCAAGGGAATAAGATGGAAAGCACCGCATACTGCACCGGAGTATAATCCTGCATTTCATCAATGAGCAGATGCTTGACATGGGCATACGATCTGTTCACTCCTTCCAATCGGATCTTCAAATAGATCAATGGAAAAACATCAGCATATTCAAAAACAGCACCCCGAGAGAGCTTGAACAGTTCAGGCCTTCCTATCCATCTATAAAATTCTTTATAAATTACACGGAGCGTGGAAAGCACGAACATTTTTTTCACTGATCTTTTTATAAACTCCCGTTCTTTGGCTGTTATATCATAGCCGTAGTAGATCCCGATATTCATTTCAACGTCTTTGGCAATTTTCTCCAAACGCCGGAAAACCGGCATTTCAGGATAATCTCTGAAACGGGCTTCCAGGAAACGTGCCGGGACAACCCGGCCTTTCACAGTTAAGTCCGTTGGACAAAAACAGGTATTCTCAATATGGGTAATATATTCATCCAGTTTGCCGAGAAACGAGGAAGAAGATTTCTGATGGATACGCTCCTTTAAAGCCGAATCATTCTTTTCCAAAAGTAAAGCCGTCAGATCAAAGAAAGTCTGGATCTTATACTGATAGCTTAGAAGTTCATGCGCCAGCTTTTCCATTCCGATTTCAGGGATCTTTTCTTCCCCGAGTTCAGGCAAAACACTGGAAATATAATCAGCAAAGACCTTGTTCGGCGAAAGGATCAAAACATCCTTTGCCCTCAAAGTATCTTTAAACCGGTAAAGTAAAAAGGCGATACGGTGCAAGGCGATTGAGGTCTTGCCAGATCCGGCTACCCCCTGAATGATCAATACACGCGAATTTTCATTGCGAATAATGGCATTTTGGTCACGTTGAATAGTGGCGACAATATTCTTCATGCGATCATCAGAAGAGCAGCTTAGCTCTTTTTGCAGGACATCATCAAGAATATTAACCGCGCTTTGGAGCAAAAACTCCATTTGCCCATTCCGGATCCGGTATTGGCGCTTCAAAACAATCTTGCCGGCAACCTTACCCTGAGGGGAGGAATAAGAAGCCTCCCCCATCTCATAATCATAAAACATGGATGCCACCGGTGCGCGCCAATCATAGATAAGATTTTTGTTTTCTTCTTCATCAAAAAAAGAATGAATACCGATGTAGATAGGCAACGGCTGTGCGCGACCACTCTCAAGAAAATCAAAGCGTCCGAAATAAGGAGACGCAAAAAGTTTCTGAATACGCCGTTTCTTGTCAAGCATAGCCTCACCGGTCAAGACAGACATATCAATGGATTGACGGACCGCTATTTTTTCCGCATGATCCATTCCCGTCTTATTCTCCCAAAGAAAAGATTTATGTTCCTTAATTTCTTTGGCCCGTTGAGTGATATACTCATTGATGCTTTCAAAAGCATCACGCAATCTTAATTTTATGTATTCAAGGTATTGCTTTTCTTGTGTTTCTGTTTTATTGACCATAATTATAAGACGAAAAAACACCGTTAATGTGTTTTTATTGTTAGGCAGCTCGGATTAAAATTAATCTTTTATTAGGGAAGACAGATCTTGAAAATCCCGGTTCTATGGATAGGGCTGTTGTCCGGCAAGCGCTTGACCTATCTGCTCAAGCATTGCAGAAAGATACGCGGCAAAAAAGAAAGTGACCCCAGTAATCTTGAAAATTTCTTCACAGACTTTAATCACAGAATTATTTTGGTCCAGCATATCAAATACGATCATCCCGGCAAGGCATGCTGTAGCCAGTACGCAAAGCCAAACGAAATCTTTTTGCCGTGTTACATCCCGCCAGCACTTTAAAGCAAACGTGATTCCGAACACAGCCAATAAGGCGAATACAAGCCCATCCCAGTTGACAAACTGGGGATCTTTGCCGAAAAGCTTAAGGAGTGGCGTATCCATCCCTTCATGCAGCATGAAATATTCATCCATGGACAAATAAAAAAATCCAAAAGCCGAAATGAACCAAAAATCCAATGATCTTTTAACGGCTAGATTCCGTTGACGCATGAAAGAAAGCGTAAAGGCACATAAAGAGGTCATCCCCAGCAATAAAGCGGAAAGAAAAGTGGCCGCTTGTTTTTCCTGAAAAAAATAATAAATGTCATTTCTATGGAAACCGGCGGCAACAATGCCTGTTGCCAGGATAACATTAAAGACCAATACACTTAAAATCTTATGCGATCTTTTCATGACTTTTATTCCCACGCCCTGAAATACAGCTTCGTATTTTTTAACAAATCGTGTTTTTTTTGAAATATTTTTCAAAAATAACGTAAAA
>JAGYNW010000262.1 GCA_018399915.1 Candidatus Omnitrophota bacterium | reverse complement strand
GTGCTGATACGCCAGCCAAATTGTACCTGAGGCCTTTTTGCCTGGCGCGCGCAAGGTATTTAAACACATCCGACTTAACCAGATAATTCTTGGTACCCATCACATCATTAAGCGCTAAATTCTCCTTGGCCCATTTGAGATAGGTCGCCGACCGGTCCACCGTGGTTGTGGCCCTGGCCCCGCCCTTGGCAGCCGCGCAGGTAAAGGCGCCGGTATAGCCGTACAGATTCAAAAAATCCATACCCTTGGCCATATCCCGGACCATCTGACGGGTATTACGATGGTCGGAATACAAACCCGTATCCAAAAAATCATTCAAGTTCACTGTAAAACGCAGATCGCGTTCATGCACGACAAAACGCTCTTCCTTCTTATCCAGGCGGCGGTAACGGGGTTCCAAAGAGGTGCTGGTACGGCGTTTTTTAATATGAACACATTCCAACGGGATCTCTAAAGCCGCGCCTACGGCCCGGGCCATGGCCGGAAGCCACTCAGGCGGAGTCTGCTTGCGCACATACTCAGCAATGACCAAATGCCCTTTATAATGGTCTACCACCGCTCTGACCTCAGGGATATCCCAGTCATAAAGCCGGTAGCAGTCAATCTTCTGGCGGGCCATGCGTTTGCGCAGATGCTTATACATTTTGCGTGTACGGTTGGCCAACAATTCCGCGTGGTGACGCGTTTTTTGAGAGGAAATGGTTTCATTCATGGTTGCAACACTTGGGCGTAAGCGGTCCTTTCTCATGTGATAACAATTTTCTTCGTGACATTGTCCGTCTAATGAATATAATGATTATAAATACATGCTTCCTGAAAAAGCAAGGTAATATTACAAAACCATCGGGAAAACAAACCATTCACCTACGAGGAGTTCCATGATCGAAATAGCCATCAAGACCCACAAGAACGAAGAGTTCATCGATATTACCGAACTTATTCAAAGAGAAATCACCAAAAACTGCTCGCAAAAATGCCTGCTTAATATCTTTATCCCGCATACCACCGCCGCTGTGACCATTAATGAGAACGCCGACCCGGATGTGGTCCGTGATATGCTCATGGGTTTCAAGACCATTGTGCCCCAACTCGAATATCATCATATGGAAGGCAACTCCATGGCTCACATCAAATCCTCTTTGATCGGGGCCTCCCTTAGTGTTCCCGTCGAGAAAGGGAAACTGTGCCTGGGGACCTGGCAAAACATTTATTTCTGCGAATTTGACGGCCCGCGTAACCGCAAGGCCTGGATCTCATTCTATTAAGCTGATAGACAGATCTTTCGCATCCACCGCACCGCGAAAAATGACGTTACAAAAGTGGCAATATGCGTGGCGCTTAAAAATCCCACCAGGCCGAATAATTCCCGTCCGACATACGCGCAGGGAATATGCAAAACCCCCAGCCGGATCAGCATAAGTTTGATCGGATAGGCCGGCTTACCCAACGCATTGAACGCGGAGGAAGCCAGATACACAATACTGACAATACCGTAACTTACCGGAATAATCCGCAAATACATAACCGCCACACGCATAACTTCCGGATCCGTGTCAAACAGACGCACGATCGCCGGCGCCAAAACAAAAAGTACAGCCGCCTGGCAAACACCGTAAGCCATAGAGAAATTAATCGATTTGGTAAAGGCCTTGCGCACACGGTTGATGCGTCCGGCACCCCAGTTTTGCCCCACAAATGGGCCGAAAATCGTGGATAAAGCCATAAGCAAAGTCAAGGCCAGACCCTCGACTTTTCCGGCCACGCCGAAACCCGCCACAGCTTTTTGCCCGAACACCGAGACCATCCAGGTTAAAATACCGATGGCCATAGGCGGCAACATCATGGCGACCACCGAGGGAATGCCCACATGCAGGATCCGCTTCCAGGATTCCCACATCCCTTTCATCATAGACAGGCGCAAGGACAACATCTTTTTCTGAAAGAATAGCAACCACAAGGACATCAGGCAGGTGGCAGCGCGCGCGATCACAGTGGCCACAGCGGCTCCCTGGATACCCATGGCAGGAATACCGGCATACCCGAAAATAAAGAGTGGATCCAAGATAATATTCAACACAGACCCGGTGATCATAACCATACCCGGGAAAAAGGTATCACCACTGGCGCGGATAGCATGATTACCGACCATGGGCACGACCAAAAAAATTGTTCCGGCATACCACACCTGCATATACGGCCTGATATAGGCCATTGTTTCCGGGCTGGCGCCCATGGCCTTAAATAAGGGATCAATCGTGAAATAACCGATAGCGAGGGTAATAGCAACAACGCCAAGGGCAAGTAAGAGGCTGTGGGTGGTCAAACGCAAAACCTGGTCATGGTCGCCTTCCCCGATAGCGCGCGAAATAACCGAAGAAGCGCCGATACCCAGCCCTAAAGCCACATGGGCCACGGTCAGCACTACGGGAAACGTAAAGCCCATGGCAGCCAGCGGAATGGTACCGAGTTTGGCGACAAAAAAACTGTCTGCCAAATTAAAGACCATCATGGCGATCATGCCGCCGATCATCGGCAGGGTCATTTTGAACAAAAGCGGGCCTATGGGCCCTTCGGTCAGTGTAGCCTTAAACCGGGTTTGCGGACTATTCATCATCTAGGCGGGTTACCTTAAACTTGATCTTGCCTCCATCCGGGCAGGTGATACCGGTCTTGCAGACAGGATTTTTTTCAAAAGCGAATGAGGCGCCGAAATTCAGTTCGAACAGGACCGGAAACAACAGATGGTAGGCTGCCCCGCACATGCCGTCAGGTGTCTTAAGTCCGGTCACATCCCATTGATCCCCGACCTTGTAACCGTAGGTACAGGTATCATCGCTGTATTCCACTTCAATCC
>JAGYNW010000261.1 GCA_018399915.1 Candidatus Omnitrophota bacterium | reverse complement strand
GGTGTAAACCCCATAGAACTATTAATAGATTTACCGTTATTTATAGCGCAAACGCTGGAACCACCAGTACCCAAATGACAGCTTATTATCCTCTGTGTGCCTTTATCTTTGCCAATGAATTTGCACGCCTCCTCCATGACATACCGATGAGATATACCGTGGAAACCGATTCGTTTTATATGGTATTTCCTTGTAATTTTCAAAGGAAGCGCGTATGTGGAAAACTCTCGCGGGATCGTTTTATGAAAAGCGGTATCAAATACAACATACTGTTTTGTACCAGAATATTCGTTATGACAAAATTCTATTAACCTGTATATTATCGGATTATGCAGCGGCGCAAGCGGCAATGTCTCTTTCAACTTTCTTAGAACAACCTTATTTACCTTGACAGTCTTATTAAATAACATTCCTGGATGCACATATCTGTGCGCGAAAATATCAAATCGAACATCTATGTTTGTCTCCGCATCTTCAGCTATTAACTCAAGGGCTTTTTCCAAAGCAGCGGAATGATCTGTTAGCGGCGCTTCAATGATTCTTTTTACACCAAAAACTAAATGAGTAATAACAGAATTATCCCGCGATTTAATACCCACCCTCTCGGCTTCTCCCCTTACGATCTCGCATTCTTCGGGCATTTTTATTATCTTGTATTTCAAAGAGGAGCTTCCACAATTAATAACAAGTATATTGACCGATTTTTTCTTAGATCTCATCGGAACTCCATCCGAATGCAGGCAGGCCTATGTTCCTGGAAACAATCAATGTCTGGCCATAAATCGCCTTCTCAAGTTTGTCTGTATCAAGCAGACAGGTATTGGAGTTCAGGTCATCTTCCGAAACCGCGCCAAATCCTATTGTAGGGATATTAAGTTCAGCGTATGTATATGAACCCTCTGTGATTATCTTTTTCCAATACCCAAAGTTAGATTTAAAACCGTTTTCGGTCAAGCTTTTAAGAGATTCCAAAGCAAATGGCTGGTGGCCCCCCATGGACCATGGTTTAAATTCTTTCTCTGACACCAGTTTGAGGCCGGTATAGGTTTTTACTCTCTCCCTGGCTAAAAGAGTATTGACTGTAACATCCGGTTCATGTTTATACACGGTCCTGGCTATAGTCTTGGCCTTGTTCAAAATATAACCTTCGGTCTCTTCCGGAATAAAGGCTCTATCAACTACCACGCGAAATTCACTTACTTCTTCCCGCGAATGATATCCGCCATAACGCACGCCTTTAATCTTTAAATCAGATCTTCCCAGATTAAGATCGTTTGGCAGATCTTTCGATGCTTTCTCTAATTCATTTATCAATGGAAACATAGTACCAAGCATATTCATCCCGCGGTTTTCCAAAAAATTCCGGTTCAACCTGCCTTTTACAACTATTTCATATTCCATCCTGCCTTTATGACCGAGATTTATATTAAAATCGGTAGGCTCACAAAGGACAACACCTTTGATCTTCTTTATTTTTGCTTTAAGAAAATCGTCGAACAGGTATCTTATCCCATAATCACAGCATTCGAACCTGGGCACACAGCAGATTATAAGATCTCCCTCCAGGGGCAGCATGGTCCTTTTTATCAGAGCGCCTGTATAGATACTTGATATAATACCTGCCTTAAAATTCGCCATGCCGATTTGGTGATTTTCCAGTTTTCCATTACCAGACGTCATTACATCGATATGGGATAATAGAATGATCGACTCTCCTTTCCCATGCCCTTTTATCACGCCTATAAGATTACCGGATTTATCTTTCGTGACCTTGTCAAAGTTCAAAGCCTTCATCTCGGCCAAGATAGAATCCATAAACTCGCCCATGCGGGACGGTTCAATGTTAAAATCTTGAACCTTTAAGAAAAACTTCCCTAATGACCCCTTTAAGCCCCTTGCCTTTGCCTTAATAAAATCTTTTATGACACACCTCCATCTTGTTTTATGATACTTAACACTATTAACTTAAGGTTAACAGATTGCGCAAAAAAAAGCTTGTCAGAAAGTCGGCGGTGTTATAACCCAAACAGCTTCAACTTCTTCCCGGCCTATATTCCTAAAAGCATGAGGAACGTTCGAATTGAAATATATGCTATCACCTTTCTTCAACACATAAGTCATGTCATTAAGCGTAATCTCCATCGCCCCCTTAAGAACCAAGACAAACTCCTGCCCGAAATGTTTATATGATCTTATTCCCGATGTCGCGCCTTCTTTAAGTTTGAATAAAAGAGGCTCCATTTGCTTATTCGCATCGCGGGATGTTAACAAATACAGGTTTATGCCCTTACCTATTTCCTGTATATGTTTTCTTTCACCTGACCTTATTACAGGGTTATCCTCTACCTTCTGGCCTTCTCCTATAAGATTACCTATAGTAGTAGACAGTGCATCCGAGATATTTTTTAAGGTGGATAATGAAGGCGAAGCCTTACCCCTTTCGACTTGTGATAGAAAACTGGCACTTATACCAAGCTTCTTTGCCAGATCTCTTAAAGTCAGCCCTTGCTCTTCCCTCAGACTCTTTATATTTATACCTACTATTTTCATGTTTTTGCCTTCCTGGACAAGTATAGATGAAGAAATCCATCCTGTCAAGTATATGTTAACAATTTTATATTTATTAACTATAACTTAACATGTATTTTGAATACTTCTGCTTTGGTAATAGTAATCCTACAACAGATGCTCTATATGCTCAAAATAAAAAATAGGGTGAATGAGGGGACTCGCCTACTACGTTCTCCTCTCCTGGGCTCAACTGCGCAGGCCCCCCTTCGCTCACTTCCGCTCAACATCCTGTCTCGCTCCTCCTCCCTTTGGTCGGCGTTCGCTCGCTTCGAGCCCCAACTCTCAG
>JAGYNW010000260.1 GCA_018399915.1 Candidatus Omnitrophota bacterium | reverse complement strand
ACCATAAATTTAAGGTTACCCATGACGAAACGAGAGCTCAAGATAAAGTTTAAGAAACCCGAAGACATCACCCTTCAGTTTCAGGATCCGGTTGAAATATTTTGCCCGCAGAAATACAAGGGGTATCATCTGCGCGGGCAGGTGGTTGAACTCCATGACAATATCGAAGATGCCTCACTCCCCGAAGGCTACGGCCACGCGGTTTATCATTTCAGGATATTCGCCTTAATCAATGACGCCTACGCCAAAAACATTGACCTTGACGATGAACGTCTTGAATATACCCGGCTGGGGACTTTTATCGGAAGGACAAAAGCCGAATTCCTGAAACTCCTGCAAGAGAAGGCAAAAAACAAGCCTGTTGAGATCAGCCTCAAGGACTTTGGCATTCAGGAGACTCCGTATCTCTTAAACTCCATTCGCAACAATAAAGACGCGGTTGTGCTTAAGCTCGACATAAGTTTGGATCGGGTGTTGGACCCGGACAGTGAAAAAGAAAAACTCCTGTCCCAGAAATTAAAAAGAATTTATCAGCTCCCGGCATATCATCTGGCGAAAGACAGCGAATACCATGAGGATGACATCGAACGCTTATTCTTTGACGATGTCTTCAACATCCTCTATTTCAACCTCGATTACAACTTCACCGACAAACGCGAATATCAAAGGTTGCTCAATGAGATCGCCGAGCTGGGATATGAATGGATCAAGTCGCAGGCGATTTCAACTCAATACATCGCCAAGCTGAACGCGTTTAACGCGGCTGTCAAAGACCGCACTCTGCCGTTTTATGATTTTTGCTTTCGTTTCTTTGACGACCTTCTGGATGAACTCAAGGAAAAGCAAAAGATCACACAATGTTCTTTCTGCGGTAATATCTTTCCATTCCACAAAAGCCGCAAATATTGCGCCTACAAGACCGAGGGCAAAGATTGCGGCAAGCCCGCACGAAACAAGCGCTTTTATATGAAGCACCGGGACGAGATCCTGCCCAAGGCACGCAAGACCACCCGGGGACTGCGCGCGTTTTACAAGAAAAAAGGCATTAAAAAATAACCCCGCCTTACTGAAACGCCTCTCTTAAAATTCCTTTGTCAGAATACTAAAACATCCGTCGGAATTCGTGTGTTTTAGCAAATTTTAAACCTTACAAAACTGCGATAAACTTTACTCCGTAAGCAAAACGTTACGGAGTTTTTTCATGTTAACCCAAAAGGCGATCGAAGAATTTCAGGAGATTTATTTACAGACCTACGGCAAGGAACTTTCCTTTGCCGAGGCTACGGAGCAGGCACTTCGCCTGATTCGCTTCTGCAAGTTCGCCTTGGGATATCCAATCCATTCCCCCGTTAGAGATGGCGAAACAGAAAACCGAATTATCTCTAACGGGGCAAGTAATAAGGACGGCAAAGATGAATAACCAGCGCATCAGTAAAATTTATGATTATAAGGACGCGGACGGCAATCTGCTTTTTCAGGTCGTGCGGTTTGAGCCAAAGTCATTCGCGCAAAGACGGCCGCTTAACAATGATTTTGTCTGGGGCTTAGGCGAAATAGAGCCGGTTCTTTACCGTTTGCCGGAAGTAACACAGGCAATACAAGACGGTAAAACGATCTTTATCTGCGAGGGCGAAAAGGATGCTGATAATCTGTGCGCTCTGGGCCTTGCGGCTACCTCATGCCCGATGGGCGCGGGTAAATGGCAAGAAGCCTACACAAAAGCGCTCGATGGTTGTTGTGAAGCGGTTGTGATGACAGATAAGGATGAACCCGGGCGGGTTCACGCGTACGCGGTGGCAAGTGAATTATACTGCGAGGGTATTCCGGTCAAAATGATCGAGATGCCGGATGTCGAGGGCGAAACGATCAAAGATGTATCTGATTGGCTCTCAGCTGGCGGCACACGCGAGGAGCTTCTCACTCTTATTGATAACCGTCCACGCTGGGCATTGTCACAAGTGCCGGATCCGGTTATCAATCCTGAATTGCAAGGTCTCATTAGCCGTTACGGTGAGCCGTATTATCTATCCAAAGACGGCGGCGTGACAGCTCTTAATCAAGCATTCTGGGCAAGCCTGCATCAAGCAGAACACATTCAACTATATGAGCCGGATGAACGTGTCTTTTACCGCTATGATCCAACGACCGGGCTTTACAGTGTTATTTCCGAAGATGTCATCAAGCAGGAGATCGCAAGCCGCATCCTTGAGATTTCGCGTGAGCTTGGGCTTCCCTCGCTCGAACGCAAACGCACCAACAGCAGTCTCAATCACATCGTGGCGCACTTAAAAGGCATCAGCGAAAAGAAGAACGCTTTTAAACGGCTCAAAACGATCGTGCATCTAGCCAATGGCGTCATCGTGTTTAAGGATAACGCGGACGCGGACTTTTGCTCATTCTCGCCGGAGTTTTATTCACGTAATCAATGCCCGATACCTTTTGACCCCGCGGCTAAATGCGAACGCTTTTTAAATGAACTTCTCTATCCGGCAGTTACGCCTGATGATGCCGTGCTGTTGCAGAAATACGCGGGCCTCTGCCTTTTGGGCAATAACCTGATTCAAAAATTCCTCATCCTTGACGGTGAGCCGGGACGCGGCAAGTCAACGCTTGTTCTGGTTATCCGCGCGCTTATAGGGCAAGACAACACCACAGAATTGCGGACCAAACATCTCAATGAACGCTTTGAATTGTTCCGGTATCTGAAGCGGACACTTCTTACGAGTGTTGATGTGCCGGGGAATTTTCTTTCTGAAAAAGGGGCGCACGTGATCAAGGGTTTGGTCGGCGGTGATTGGTTTGATGCGGAGCAAAAAGGCGGTACAGGTAGTTTTCCGTTTCAGGGAAATTTCTGCATGC
>JAGYNW010000026.1 GCA_018399915.1 Candidatus Omnitrophota bacterium | reverse complement strand
AATTTTATCCGATCTCATATTCCACGATCTGTCTGGGCCGGCAGCGGGACTCATCATAAGTCCTCCACAAATATTCCCCTAACACGCCCAGCATCATCATCTGGATCCCTCCCACGACCAAAATAGCGACCATTAAAGAAGACCAACCCTCGACCGGCGAGCCATGGACATAACTCCAAAAAACATATCCCGCGTAAACAAAACCCAGCAAAGCTGTGAAAAACCCTAAAACGCTCATATACCGGATCGGGATATCGCTAAAGGCCAACAAAGAATCCACAGTTAATTTAATCTTTTGTCCCAAACGCCACTTGGATCGGCCGGCATACCTTTTTTCTTTGACATACTCAATTTGACTCTGCCTAAAGCCCAACCATGCCAGAAGAAGAAAGACCGACGTATGTTTTTCCGTGACATTCCGGAAAGCGTCGATAACCGCGCGGTCCGCTAAGAAGACATCCGCGCCTAAAGGCGGCGCCTTAACACTGGTCAGCCAGTTCAGCAAAAAATAATAGATCTTGGAAAAGACTAAAGTAAAAAACCCTTCCCCTTCCCGCTTGGTCCTGACGCCCCAAACCATCCTGGACCCAAGCTGCCATTCATCCAGTAATCCCCATATCAAAGACGGCGGATCCTGCAAGTCCGCGGCCAAGACCACGGCAGCATCCCCCCGGGCGCAATTCAATCCATAAGCGATCGCGGCATGGCTTCCGCTATTGCGGGCAAACCGCACAATTCTCACCCGCGCATCTTGTTGGCGCAACTCTTTTAAGATGCGGGGCGATTCATCCGTGGAACAATCATCCACAAAAATGAATTCAAACTCCTGATCAGAAATCCGGGAAACCGTCTCATCCAAACGCTGATACAGCCGGTTAAGATTGTCTTCCTCGTCATAGACTGGAAAAATTACTGATATCATAATTTTTATCCTAATGAATAGATTTTGGCTATTTTGGGCAAAAAGAATTTAAGCATCAATGTTCCTGCTCAAACAGTCCAAGGCGATTATTTGAAAGATAATCGCCTATAAGGTGTTGCCAATTGGAAAATTCTATGTTTTAAAGAATTTTCCTTTCAAAGCAACACCGCGAAAAAAATAAAGCGGACGGGATTTTTGTCCATGAAAAATCGTAAAAACACCGATATTTTCATGTTATTGAAAATCCCTTATCACGATATGTTAAAACATATCGTTTAACTGCGCGTGACCATTGATGATTAATTTCTTTTACCCTTTTAAAGTTTTAAAAAACCTGGATTTTGTTATTTGTTAGCGGCCTTGCCGGATTTCCGGCAACAACCATGCCTTCAGCAACATCATGAACCACCACCGCGCCTAAGCCTACAAGACTACCAGCGCCGATACGCACATTCTCTTTGATCCGCGCCCCCGAACCGATATAACAATGCGGCGCGACAGCTACTCCTCCGGAAATAACCACATTCGCGCCAACACAGCAATAGTCACCAATTTGCGCGTCATGGGCAATACTTGTATTGGGAAGAACAATACAATGATCTTTAATGCTAACATTACAACTAATAACGGTCTGTGCCATGATCAGGGTATTATACCCAACCCGCGCGTCCCGGGCTATGGCTGCCCTGGGATCGATGATGATGGCAAATCTTTCTTTAACGATCCCTAAAGAAGTAATGACATTTTGACGGCAAGCATAATTCCGGGAATTACCGTTTACGGCCAGGATCTGCGTATCAGGATAATCGTGGAAGATCTCGCTTGGACCCAAAACCTTCACGCCGCGGTCCTCCCGGCCATGTGTCTGAGGATCATCATCTATAAACCCGAGCACTTCCCAGGTCTTGGCATGCGTGTTGATCGCGTTAATAGCACTCAAGGCCTCGCGCGCATTACCTCCGAATGGAAATAAGAGCAATTTATTTGACATTTTTGATCAGTTCAATAACTTTTTGGATCTCTTCATCAGTTAACAGGGAATACATCGGAATAAGGACGACCGACTGCCTTGCCGCCTCTGAACAGGGCAGCTTCAATCCCTCCCGCGAATAAGGCGCTTCTTCATGCGCGTTCATAATACCCGGCCGGGTGGCAACTCCCGCGTCCAGCAAATACTGCATAAAATCATCCCGGGCTTTCGGCGCGCCTTCTAAAAGACGGATTGCAAAACTCTGCCAATTCGTCTGACACCAGCAAGGTTCCACGGGTAAACGTAACCAGGAAACCCCTGATAAAGCCTCCTTGTAAAGCGCGGCTATCTGCCTGCGCCTTGCTACCATTTCAGATAACTTCCCTAACTGCACAATACCCATCGCCGCCTGCATATCGGTCATGCGGTAATTATACCCGATAACCGGATATTCCTCGATCACGATCTTGCGCGCGTCATGCCGCTTAAGATCTGACACACTCATGCCCTGATGCCGCAGCAAACGGATCCGAGCATCAATCCTGGCATTTCGGGTCGTTACCATCCCGCCTTCCCCACAGGTCAGCAGCTTGCGTGGATGAAAAGAAAAACAGGCGATATCCCCATGAGGCCTCCCGATCCTTTCCCAGGAACGGCCATCGTCAAAAGAAACAGAGCTTCCTGCCGCGCAGGCCGCGTCCTCAATAACCGGAATATTATGTTGCCGCGCTAAGGGAAGAATATTCTTCAAATCGCAGGGCATACCGATCTGATGGACAACGATGATCGCGCTGATGCTTTTATCGCGGTTTTCGTTAAGGCACGCGGACAAAGCCTCCGCTGAAATATTATATGTATCCGGATCTATGTCCACAAAAAGCGGTTCGGCCTGACAATACCGGATCACATTCGTGGTCGTAATAAAAGAATGGCTGACCGTAATCACCGCGTCCCCCGGCTTGACCCCTGCGGCCAAAAGACTTAGATGCAAAGCGGTAGTGCAATTAGAGACCGCGCAGGCATAAGGAGCCCCGACATACGCCGCAAAAGATTCTTCGAACTCTTTGACCCGGGGACCTTGCGCGACCCATCCGGACAAGATCACTTCTTTGACAGCATCCGCCTCGTCGCTGGAAAGACATGGTTTGGTTATAGGGATCATTTCCATAAACTCCTATCCATTCAAGTGAATTTCTAAACCCTTTGTGTTTTTTCCATTCTTGCATCAAGCCATGTAAGGAGCCGCTTTAAACCTTCGGTTAAATCCCGTTGCGCCTCAAATCCGATCAGGTCTTTGGCTTTAGAAACAGCGGCCAGGCGCCGCATGACTTCTACCTTTTGACGCCCTGCAGGCACAGGAACATATTCAGGTTTCAGATGGGATCCCATGGCCTTAAGTAAAGCCCGGCAGAGTTCCTCTAAGGATGTTTCCCGGCCGCTGGCAATATTAAACACTTCATCACTGACATCAGATCTCAAAGCCAGAATACTGGCCCGGGCAATATCTTCGACATAAACAAAATCCATGGTCTGTTTTCCATCGCCAAAAATCAAAGGAGATTTTCCTTCTTTAATCAGATTGTACCAACGGATCAACACCTCGGTATATTTGCCATGGGTGTCCATGCGCGGCCCATAAATATTAAAATACCTTACCGCATTATAGGCCAGTCCATACATCTGATAAAAAGACCGTAACATCAGTTCATTGGCCATCTTCGCGGCGCCGTACAGCGTAACATTGTTATAGGGATGGTGTTTCTCTGGCGTCGGGAATTCTTCCGCCTGTCCATAGATAGACGCTGAGGAAGCGAACATAACCTTTTTCACCTTATGCGCCACACAGGCCTCAAGGACATTGAAGGTACCATCATACATGACGCTCAAAGCCTCCCGGGGCTCGGCCGCGCAATGCGTGATGCGTAAAGCCGCTAAATGAAAACAGTAATCAATCCCTTTGAATATGTCTTGCAGTCCTTCCCGGTCACGGATATCCCCTTCGATCAAACCAACCTTTCCTGAGCCCATCGCCCCGGACAGATTTTCACGTGTGCCCCGGATAAGATTATCCACAACTACGATTTCCTTTACATCCTCTTGCAGCAGTTGCTCCACTATAAAAGACCCGACAAACCCTGCCCCGCCTGTGATTAATATTCTTGAGTTGCGTAAATCCACGTTATCCACTCCCCTGTATCTTAATAAGTTTCCCGCCTTTTTTTATCGATTGATCCGTGATGTTCAATAATTTAACGACCCGGAGACCCGCGTGCCCGTCGTTTATCGGCACCTGATCCTTTTCAATGCAGTCACAAAAATACTTCAGTTCGCGGCGCAAGGCCTCATCATGTTCCACGCGCGGAGACCACATATCTCCGGAACGGTAATCCACTTTCAGACGGTTTATGCTCTCTTTACTCTTAACCTTTATGCCCCTGTCATAGATCTTGATCTTCTCATCCGAGGCCAGGTCGTTCCAAACCAGCATCTTTTTTTTCCCGCCGATAAGGGTGGAGCGGATCTTGACAGGAGACAACCAATTCACATTGAGATGCCCGATCATCTTGTCGGCAAAATAGATGGTAATAAACGCAAGATTTTCCTGACCCCGGTCGAAATGATCCATACCGTGAGCGACCAGTGCCTCTGGTTTCTTGTGCAACACATGATCCATAATCGAGAAATCATGGGGGGCGAGGTCCCAGATGACATTCACATCGCTTTGGAACAATCCCAAATTGACGCGGGTAGAGTCATAGTAAAAAATATCTCCCAAAGTATTCTTACGAATGATCTCTTTGATTTTTCTGACCGCGCCGGTAAAGATAAAGGTATGATCCACCATGATCTTCAAAGCTTTTTTTTGCGCGAGCCGTATAAGCGCCTCGGCCTGTTGGGTCGTGGCTGTAAAGGGTTTTTCGACAAAAATATGTTTACCCGCCTCAAGCGCTTTTCTGGCGATCGCGTAATGGGTGGATACCGGGGTCACTACCGCCACTGCATCGATCGAAGGGTCTTTCAAAATATCGCGATAATCCTGATAACACTGAACAGACGGATAATGCTGCCGGACTTTATGTAAGGCGCTTGTGTCGATATCACTGACCGCAGCTACTTGCGCGCCTTTTAATGAAGATAAACCTCTGACAATATTGGGTCCCCAATAGCCATACCCTACGACACCGAATCTGATCATAATCCCTCTCTTTTTTCCTTTAGATGAGAAACAACCTCTAACACAAAGACCCCGTGCAGATAAAAGCCAGGGAAGGATTTATACGTGTCCCGCGCCACAACCTTTAGTTGCCCCACCCGCGCAATAATATCCTCAACATCTTTAAGCGTGCGGTTATTCGTTCCGCGGTCCATGCCATATAAAAATTTGCTGACGCGGTTCTGGGCCGGCCACTCAACCTGATCATCGATGATGATATACCGGCGCGAGACCCTGCGCATTTCTTTCAGCGCCTTTACAAACGATTCATCGGAGAAATGATGGGCCGTGCACGCAAACAGCACCGCGTCATAAACACTGTCCTGAAATGGAAGATGGCTGGCATCCCCGTAGACGAAAGTACAATCTTTATATTTGCGGCTCGCGAAACGGACATAATGAAAACTGTTATCCAGCCCCGTGTAATGTCCTTTTCTGACAGCGCTATACTCAGCCAGTCCACAGCCGACCTCAAGCATAACGGGAAAATCAAAAGGTTTCAAAATCCGGATAAGATGGGTGGCCTTGCGGCCGTCGAGACTGTTGCGATGCACCTTGGAAAGCAAGGGCCATTCCAGAATTCCGCCCCATTTAGATTTGATATCCGTCTCTGATGTGGAAAATTTTCTCATAATGGATCTATTCAATCCTACTCCCAGATTTCATTTATCGAATATAAAGGCCGGCAACGGACATCATCCCCTATCCGCGCGATATATTCACCGATCATACCTAATGCCATAAGCTGAAGCCCGCCGATAAAAAGCACTACCACCATCAGGGAGGCCCACCCGACAACCGTATAATCCGTAAAAAGTTTTTCATAGATAATAACAAGGATGGCCAAAAAAGAGACCAGGGAAAATACGGTTCCCACCAAAGAAATGAACCTTAAAGGCGTAAAGGAAAAAGAGGTGACTGCGTCAAAAGAGAACTTAAGCATCTTCCAGAAAGAATATTTTGTTTTTCCATTCATCCTGGGATCACGGATATAAGGAACACCAACCCGTTTATAGCCCACCCAGGCGACCAGGCCGCGGATGAAACGGTGCCGCTCCTTAAGCGAATTCAAAATATCAATAACCTTCCGGTCCAAAAGATAAAAATCCCCCACATTAGGCGGGATATCAATAGCGGTCATCATCCGTATCCCCTTATAAAACATGGCCGCGGTAAACTTCTTAAAAAAGGTCTCTCCTTTGCGCTCTGTGCGGACTCCGTAAACAATTTCATATCCTTGCTCCCATTTTTCAAGGAACCCCAGGATCACTTCTGGCGGATCCTGCAAGTCCGCGTCAATAATGACAGCGGCTTTGCCGTTGCAATGTTCGAGGCCCGCGGTTAGGGCTAATTGATGGCCGAAATTACGGGAAAAATGCAGAACCTTGACAATTCTTTTATGGTCCTTATGCAATCGCTGCAGCACCAGAGAGGATTGATCGGTGCTGCCATCGTTGACAAAAAGGATCTCAAATGTTTTTTGAGCCCGGGTCAGCACCGTTTCTATCTGCGTGTACAGTGGCTCAATGTTCTCTTGTTCATTGAAGATCGGGACGATCACGGAAACATCATAAGGATATTTTGACAGAATGTTCTTCATGAAATTATTGGCCTCCCTTTAACCGCATTTGATTATACTGCAAATAACGCCAGGCGAGATCTATGGATAATCCCCCCATAAACAAAACAGCGTAATTATCCCCTAACACCAATTCTTGAATAATTTTGTCTTTTTCATGGACCGGATAGGTAAAATCGCCCTTGACTTTAAATTGTTCCGGTATGCCGATCCAAAGTGTATTCATTATACTAATTTTATCTAATCCTTCAAACCTTTTAATCCCCGCATACGTAACAGGCATCCCATAAGCCATGACATCCAAAGGTTCCTGCACATAACCCAATTCCGGTATACGCAATATCTGGGCCGTAATAAACGGGGCGCCTATTGTCAAATGGCTGTATTTTTTCTCTATGAGCCGGGCCATCTTCATGTTCAGTTTCAAATCGTTTCTGTATTGCAGGCTTCTTTCCGACAACACATGGTAAGTCGTGCCCTGCCCGCGATGAGACAAACCATAGGCATTCAAGGCGGTCAGGCCCAAAATAACAAGCAACACAAAGACAGAAATTCTGTTAAGCTGCGGTATGGCTAACAAAAACACATAGACAATGCCCGCGATGACAAAAGGTGTGACACCCAACATATACCGCGGAGAGACAGCATAGAAATTCAGAAATAACAGATACCACATGCCCGCGCTCAGATACATCACAAAGCGGACATAATACTTGCCCAGCAGATCCTGCATCAAGGATTTAAAACGCATCCGGTTCCGAAATAAAAGAATACCTAAAAAGACCACAAAGGTTGCCAGATAAATATAGGGATGCCGCATGTGTTTTAAAGAAGCCCATCCTACCCCTAACTTCATCATCCCGGCACTGGCGTGCTGATCACGAAGCGCATATTTTGAACCTACTTTCAACAGGGCGATCATGGCCGCAAGAAAACCATAAACAAGATAGCGCGGTTTGCCGCGGCTTAGCCGTGCATCGCTCTCTTTGCCGAAAGAACCCTCGCCAAAGAAAAAGAACAGCAGGCTGAAAAACAAAAGTAATCCGCAGTTAAGAATGCCGTGACCTTTAACGAATGTTGCCAAGAACGTAAAGAGCAATGCCTTGCCCATTTTCTTCAAGGTTAAAAAATATACCGATATCATAGAAAAGAAAAGATACGGCATTTCCATATTGATAGCCTCGGTCTGACTCTGAAATATCGGCAAAGCCAAAAGCACCAAAGCCGTTAACGTCGCGACTTTATCATTATGGTCCTTAGCCATGATCTGGCGTAACAACGCGACAACGACCGCGGCCATAAAAAAGACCAGAAGATGATTCACTACCAGAAAACTTTTCACATGCCCAATGAGTTTCAGCAAGATAGCGATATAGGTCGGATACAAAGAGAACATATAAACACGCGGTCCCCCCTCATTATACGCGGGCTGATGAAACAATCCGCTGTAGTCAAAATTATGCTCTGCCAACCACCACCCTTCTATGAAGGGGCCCCCGATAGCATCCCCATAAGGCGGATAGAACAATACATTAAATTTCGAAATAGCTAAAAATAAAAAAATCACCAAACAAAACCTTTTAAAACTCAACAACGGCAGATACACAAGGCACAAGGCCGCCAGGGCCATGTGCAAAATAAAATTCCGGGCCGGGCCGATGGTAACATCTTCGATCTTCCCGATGTAATAATCTAAAGACTGAACTTGTGCGGATGCGGCCAACTGGTTAAGTCGCCAATAGTTGCCCTCTTGATACTGCCGGGTGATCCATCCTTCAAACTGCGTGTTAACCACAAGCACGCCTATCGCTAAGACGACGGCCACGGCCGTCACTACGATCTTCATGAGGTTCTTCCGGCTTTGCGCTCCTCTCCCGGGCATCAAAAGACCTCCAACCTGACAGGGTCCCATTGCGGGATCTTATCTTTTTTGAGTTTCAATAAAACAGCCCTCCGGTTTGACAGTTCCCTGGCTGCCTGCGTTTGTCCCAGCGCCTGAAGGTTGCGTGCCACATAATGCAAGGCGTCCGCATTAACAGGATTTTCTTTTAATACTTCCTGCAAAAAGGCCAAAGACCTTTGATATTGTTTAAGATGAAACGTTGCCTTGCCTAAATGAAAATACACCTTTTTCCGGGGGATTTGTTCCATGGATAACAATTTCAAGGCCAATGGCACGGCCTTTTGATATTCTTTCCCCTGATCATAACTCAACAAAAGCATGACCAGGCACTGCGCATATCCTTTGGCAAATTGCTTTTCCATGGTGACCCCTGATTTTTCATAATAGGCAGGTAATACCTGCCGGTAAATGTAGCGTGATGAAAGGATAAACCGGGCACTGATCTTCAGGTCCCGGGTCAACGCAGCCTGCGCCGCCTCTATGGCTTGATCATATTGGGCCTGCTGATAATGCAGTGCGGCCTTATTGTAATGAAACCAGAAAAAATGCGGATTCAACTGAATCGCCCTTTCATAGGCCTTTAGGGCCAAACTCTTTTTATCCGGATAAAAATGATAACAAAAACCCAGCATGCCCCACGCCTCCGGCAGGCCGGGAAAATATTCTGTAATGCGTTCGTAATATTGCACGTATTTTTGAAACCGGTCCGGATCAAAAGAATCCGGATCTTCGACAACCTGGATCAGATACGTGAAATCCGGCCTTTGCCTGTTCAGGGTATTGATCCGCGCTTTCATCGCTACTTTTTCCTCATCCACAGTAAACAGGGAGGCAAAAGAATTATCCGCAATGGATTTTTTCAATTTGATAAAATCGTTTACGATCAGCTTTTGCATCACAAAGGCCAAAGCCAAGGAAACCATGATCTTAAGGATAAGCGTCATCGCCGCCCAGACCTTTTTTTCAATAAATTCAAACATTTTTCCTTTTACCATTAATTATAAATCTCAAGGATACTCAACGCGGTCCGTAAAAATCTTACAATCAATAAACCGCCGAGAACCACCACCAGATTGAACAACATCCATTTCTTTGTTCGGAAAAAGTCCCAGAGCGCCCGGGAACACAGAGAGACCGCTATGATCTGAATCGGGACCAGAAACATAAAATAGCGGTCAGACAATGAGATGGTTTGTTGCGTCGGGATCTCCCGCAACTTACAAAACACAAGGATTAAAACAGCAAATATCATCATCAGGCCTAACAAACTCAAATACAATAAACCCTGCCAACACAGAACACGGTTCCGGTTAACACGCAATGTTTTAGGAAATAAGACCTTGTCTGCGGCTCCATTGCGAACAGAAAAAATCACAGCAACGGCAAGAAAAAGTAAACAGACAAGGATACGGTCCATCGGAATATTCGCCAGGAGCAGACCCGCCGGATCGAAAACACGATACCGAAAGAGAGATGCCGGAACGAATAAATAATAGGCTAAACAAATGCTTAGCGGCAGAACCATCAGGAAAAAATATTTCTTGGCAAGGGTCGCGTAACGCTTTTGAGCCCAAAGCCTTTTTCTGTCTTTGATCAAAAATATCAATGCGCCAACAGCAAAGATCTGCCCTATACTCAGGACCACCGATAAAGAAAGAAACACATGGGTTAATGATAAAAGCACGGTATGCTTTGCCTTGGGCCTGTGGCTCTGCAAAATCCTCAAAAAAAGCAAACTTTGCGCAACCGTTAAAAAGATCCAAAGCGCGTAAGGCCTTGCCTCCGCCCAATACGCCCAGATCATATGCGTGGATAACGTCACGGCCAACGCGTAAAAACCCATCCCATAAGAATAATAACGCAGAAAAAAATAAAAGATCAGGGCCACGGATAACGACATAAAAATATTGGGCGCCAACCGCATAATAAGCTGGGCGCGGGGCGCACTCAGATACCACTCCCCCTTCCATTTCATAGGAAGGGTAAAACCCGTCAGGTCACAAACCGCTTTTTGCATAAGATAAAATAACGGGGAATTATTGCCCTCAACGAATTTGACCTGAATGATCTGCGCATAACTCAATTGATCAATCGCTCTTTCCTGCGTGTAAATCTCATCATTCCATAAGGGCTTCTTTAAGGAAAGCCAAGTCCCGACGCCAAGGCACAATAAAAAAATAACGGCAAACCAGATCTTTGTTCCCGGACTGTGGGGCAATCGCCGCATGTATAAATCCTTTAACTATTAAGGGATCGTTTCTCCCTGAAGAATAGACGGCAATGGGTCGGCATCAATGCGTAATCCGCCATCATGTTCTATCTTTATCGTGTAAAGTTTACCCGGGACAAACATTGTGCCCGGGGCCTCTATCTGCGCGTTCTTAATGCCATACGCCCTGGCCTTTTTCGTATCTAAAGCCCAATGCCAGAAATCTTTCCATAAATCCCGTTCAAAAGGGATTTCTTCACCCGGCAATTTGTATCCGGAGGGGATTTCATTCACTTTTGTGATCTCATATTCCTGTGTATTTTCCCCATCCAGCATAAAAACTTTCCAGAAAATATAAGCGCTCTTCCCCTTGAACGCGTCGGCATTACGGATATGCATATCATCAAAACGGATGACTAAGGCCTGAAACTGAATGATATTGCCGGAAAAAGTAAAATACCGTGGGGGCAAGGGATTCTGGTTCACATCATATTCCAGAAATTTGATCGTCGTGAATGTCTTGTGTGATTTTTCATCGTAATTAAGCGCGGTGACTAACACCTCGGCCACGCGGGAGTCTGCGGACAGACGGGTTATGATCCGCTCCAGCACTTCTTTTTCCTGCAAATAATCTGTGACGACCCGATGGCCCCAGAGCAAAAGTGCGCCCAACAGGGCTATCCAAAAAACAAAATGCAGAATTTTGATTCCGGTCTTTACTTTGCGCATCCGTGTCTCTCCGTTAAAAGATCTTCAATCCAATATCTGTCTCTGTAAAAAGGGGTTTTTGATCGACGTTTCCCATCATAAGCGCCTTACGCATAGTAAGGTCTGCCAGCGGATTGGCGCCCAATTCTCTCAAGCTCAACGCCAAATGAAACAAAGCGTCCCGGTTATCAGCATCGATCTTTAATAATTCTTTAAAGAAATACGCGGCCTTGGTAAATTCTCTCATTTTGAAAGAGGCCATACCCGCGTAGTAAAGAAAAAAATCTTTGCGTTCTTCCGATATCTGATAAGCGTATCCGGCAATGGCATAGGCCTGCGCGTAATCCTGCTGCCTGTAATAACTTAAAGTCAACAGCGCGAAGGCATCGTCATAACCCTGCGTGATGCCGTGCTCAAGCCTTTCTTTATAATTCGCTACTCTATGCGCGATTCTGCGGTAAACCCGGGAATACCCGGCAAAGGCCAAGGCCAGTTCCGGTTTTTTCTCAATGGCCGATTTCAAATATTGAGCAGACTTGGCGTATTGGGCCTGCTTGTAATAGATCACACCTAAATTATAATCAAACCAGAAAACATGCGGATTGACCTCGATCGCTTTCTTGAAAAAAGCAATGGCTTTATCTTTTTTCCCGGCATAATAATAACAAAAACCTAAAGCCGAATAGACGTCCGCCTGATTCGGAAGAAATTCATTAACTTTTTCATAATAACGGATATAGGCATCGGCCTTCTCTTTATCAAAAGCCCCTTGCTTTTCCTCATAAGCATTCAAATACCCGAAAGAGGGCATAATTTCATTCAATTGCTCAGTGCGCTGACTGTCCAAAATATTTTGCACATTAAACACATACAATGAAATTCCGATAATGAGGACATAGAGAACCAACACCCGGCTGATTAAAAAGCGCAGCGAATTCCAAAAAGATCTCCATATATGTTTTCCATTAATATGCGGCATCACTTATGTCTTCCTTCTTTCGGCTCTGCACCCATAAGACAAGCATGGACCAAAACACCCCATGAAAAAGGATCATCAGGCTATATTTGAAAAAATAATCCCGGAGTGAACCAAATCGGAACAAGACCGTATTTTCACCCTCGGGCAGGACAACCCCTTTAAATGCAAGATTGGCCTTGTAAAGTTCAACTTTCTTTCCGTTAACAAACGCATTCCATTTATGATAATAATTATCAGTGTAGACCAAAAATTTATCCCGGCTGAAACGCGTTCTCAACTTTAGAGAATTCACATCATGATCCAAGACCTCAAATTCCTCTGAATTCCGCTTGATCGCCTGCAATGAATCCGCGGAAGTAGCTGCGGTTAGCGAAGGCCTGTCCTTCAAGGCAGGGCTCACGATAACCCGCGGGATCCCTTTGTTCAATATCGTCTTTATCCTCCCGGTATCCTTACCTGTCCCCTGAGAATTCTCTACGTTCTCGTAAAGATAAAATTTATAATTAGAATAGGCTTTTAACGAAAAAGGATCAATTGTCTCCGATAAAAGCTGAAACTGAGCGGTGGCAATGTACATACTGTTTGGCCGTAACTCTACCGGAAAGTCCGGATCTTCTTTCCGCAGGATCTTTTTTTCCGACCGTTTAAAGGAAAAATCCAGATAAGGACGGTTATACCGCAAAGGAGTCCTCTCCCTACTTTTATACCGCGCGTCGGCTTTTTGGGAATTCAAAGAAAGATAATAAAAGACTTCCTGCGCATGAACAAAGACAATAGCCAACAGAAAAAGGGCCAACCACCGGGAGTGGCCGCGCGGTCTTAAAACAAGCCAGCAAAAACATAAAAAACTCAGGAACACGACCGCGAAAGAAGATAAAAGGACCCCATCGACGCTATAAAGGAAAATCACAAAACCTAAATGCGCAATAAAAATGAAAATCAACGGAAAAATCTTTTGCTTTCGGGTTACTGGCGCCAATGAACGGAAGGACCGGAAATATTCCACTGCCAGCAGGATAATGCCCGGCAATATGGCGACCCACAGAAAAAAGCGCAAATTCCGGAAATACTTAAAGAAAAAGATCCGTTCAAATAAAAACCGGTTGACCGAGGTGGCCTCAGGAGACCCGATCAGAAACAACCCGAATATCCATAAAAGCCAAAGAAGGATCCGTTTATTCACCTTAACCCCGGCGCCCAGCAAAAACAACAGATACACAAACAAAGGAAAATAAAACACATTCATTTGCATCTCTTTGAGATTGCCGATAAGTTTATCGACCTTCAAATGTGCAAAAATGCCGGGTTCGGTCCTGTTTTCATTTACCCCCAGGACATTAGACGTAGGCGAATTCGAATGTCTGATCGGAAGCACAAACTGCCGTTTGGCCCCCTCCTTATAAAGCATAATCCCGGGAAGCAGGGAAAACAACAAGGCCAAGACACAAAAGCCGACCAGGAATTTCTTGACTTTGATGAACGCAAAATATCGCTTTAACAAAGCCCCCAGTTGTTTGGCATAGATAAGGCTGAACAGAATAAGGAAGGTCAATAACGCCGTCAAAAAATAAAAGGGAATATAGGTAGTGACAATGACCATCAAAGTAAAGGTAATCCCCAGGCATTTATAAGATTTGGGTTGCTGCGTAAAAGATACCCAAAAATACGCGAACCAGATCATCGGTACAAAAAGCAAAAAGATGTAAGAAGCGAATAACCGGGTTCCCAAAGAGGAGAACATTAAAAGAATATAGGCCAAAAAAGCCAGGGTCCTATCCTTAAACAAGGCCTTTGCCAGAAGATAAAAACCGGTCATGCCGATAAAAAAGTAGACAGCCAGAAAGGCCAAATAGGCGTAATTAAAACTAAGCCCCATCTTTGTCAAAACCAGAATAAGCAGGAAAAGGGGATTGAACTCTCCGATACGCCTTAAAAAGAACTCATTAGGCACCCCGCAATTACGGATCGGATCCCAAAGCGGATAGACCCCTCTTCCCAGATTATCGATAAAAAACTTAAAGTGGCCATGATAGGGGATCGCATCCGAGACCAATGCCAATTGTTCCATGAAAAATCCCCGGAAGAGATAAACCCAGAGAAAAAATGTAAAAAGGAATAAAACAGGAAAACCATCACCTCGGATCTTTCCCCGCAATTTTTTTATGAGGTTTAAAACCAACAACTTTCGCTCCTCTTCTATCGATGCTGAAGCATTGGACGTTATTAAGTATAAATAGAAAAATATTTATACTAGTATATATAAATCAGGAAATTTGGGAATCATTTTCTTTGAGATCGTAAAACTTTATCATAAAGAGAGAATGAAAACAAAACTAAATTTCTTTTATTTTAAGCATTTTATGTTAAATTGGTAGAGAAATTTCATTAACCTTGATCGTTTAATCAAGGGATTGAAGACGGAGCACGATTATTTGATAAAGATTTTGGTTTATGATAATAAAGAATTAAAAAGACCGATTGATACAGTAGAACAAAAAGTGAGAAGTCATGTTGATTCGTGCGGTCCGGAGAT
>JAGYNW010000259.1 GCA_018399915.1 Candidatus Omnitrophota bacterium | reverse complement strand
TGCACCTGTCGCAGGCCGCTGAGGACATCGGCCAGGAAAGACAAAAATCCCAAAAGCCATACAGGCATCCATTTCATTTTTTTAGGATTCATACTCTTTACCAGAAACAGCGGCAGTAAAGGGATCGCTTTAAAGATCAGTTCATAAGCTTTGTATAATTTGAGTCTTCCGGACTCTTTAGCAATACTACTGTAACGGTAAAAGTTACTGCCGCGTCCCTCTTCAATATTTTCCATATCGGTCTGGTCCAGAAGACCTTCTCTAAAGGCCTGGTGTGTGATCTCTGTTTGGGGCATAAAATTCAGCCAGAATGTCTGTACCCGGTAAGGCGGATATTGACAATAAAGGGTTTTGGCTTTTTCTTGCGCTTCCAATGGTTCATGAGGCAAGCCAAACATATGATCTACCTTTACGGCGATTTGGTGTTTTTGCAGGGCACGCAAGGCACGTGTAATACTTTCGGTGTTATCAGTTCGTTTGATATAGGCGTGTTTGTAATCATCATCCATGCTTTGAATCCCCATCTGCACAAAAATACAGCCGGTTTCGGATAAGAGTTTCGCAGTCGGGTCATCCATGTAGGTTGGATGGGACAGGCATTGAAACGGCAAGCCGATCTCTTTTTTATAGACAGGAAGGAAACGGCGTAACCAATCTTTGTTTAAAGTAAAGATATCATCTTCAAATTCAATGATCTTAAGGCGGTAGCGCTTTTTGGCCATCCTCAGTTCTTTGAGCATATGCTCCGGACTGCGTTGGCGGATGTAATGGTTTTTGTTGCCCGGATGGAGATTTTTGTAAAAGCTGTTAAAACAATAGCTGCAATGGAAAGGACATCCCCGGGTGGCTAAGGTAAAATAGATCCTGGACAAATCAACGTGTTGTTCCCATATAGTTTTGTCAAAGACCGGCAGGGAGTCTAAATCCTGGATGAATCCTTGTCTAGGGCCATGGACCAGACTGCCATCGCTGATCCGGAAAATGGTATTGGGCAGAGGTTTACTGCTCCCTCCTTTTTCAATGTGCTCAAGGATCAAAGGAAACGCGTAATCGCCTTCACCGATACAAACATAATCGACCTGCGGATGCCGGAAAACTTTTTCCGCTATAGCCGAGGCATGGATACCGCCGAACACAATTTTTATATCAGGCCGTATTTTTTTGGTTTCTTGCGCTATCCAAAGCAGCCATTGGTAATTCGCGGTAAAGGCGGAACAGACAAGGACATCGGGTCTTTGTTTTTCAATGCTTTTGAGTACAGTTTTGTTGTCATCAAATATCCTGGCTAGGGTTGGGATATGCAGATTATATCTGTCATTGAAAAGACCTGCGCTGAAGGCTAAATAGGTTTCATGTCCGTGGCGTTTGGCAATGGCCGATAACAGGCTTATGGCCAAGTTCTCCCAACCGATGGCGGCAAAAGTAATTTTCATAATAGAGACCGTGATTTGGATAATCTAAAAAATTTTGGTAGAATTGTAAAAACATTATAACACTTTATGTTTTTTTGTATATAATACCAGAGAAGTAATCAACGCAGATATTCATTAAAGAATATAAAGACCAGAGGTTCGTGATTAAATCTGCGGCCTGGCAGGGATCACAGATCTTTTAAATCAATAGTTCACTTATGTTATCACAATTAACGATTACAAATTTTGGGTTGATCGATAGAATCGTCATGGATTTCGATGAAGGGCTTAATATCCTGACGGGCGAGACCGGTGCCGGTAAATCTATTCTGATTGACGCTCTCAGGATCGCTCTAGGGGACCGCATGAACGCATCTCAGGTGCGCGACCCGGCTAAGGCCTGTATCATTGAAGCCGCCTTTACGCTTGATAATGAAGAGATCAGGGCGCTTGAGGTCCTGGAGGATTTCAGGGATGACGATGACCCGACATTGATCATTCAAAGGCGCTATATGCCTGACGGGAAGAATAAGATCAAGATAAACGGATCGCCGGTTACCGTTGGGCAGTTAAAGGAGATCGGAGATTATTTGATCGATTTTCATGGACCCCACGATCATCAAAGGCTTCTTTCCTCTCATTTTCATCTTTCGATGCTGGACAGACTCATTAATTTTGGTACCACAAAACAACAGTATCAACATCTCTATACGGAGTACATGGAGTTGGAGAAACGAATTGAGGACCTTGAACATTTGGCCCAAGCCAGTGAACGTGAAATTGATCTTTTGAGTTATCAGGTTAAAGAGTTGGAACAGGTCTCTTTTAAAGAAACAGATTATGAACAACTGCAACAAGAACAATCGAAAATTGATAATGCTGAGAAATTGAATCTAACCATCAATGAATTGATCGATTTGCTGGAAGGCGGCGATACCGGCACCAGTGAAAATATCCGGAAATCTTTTTCCTGTATGCGAACATTGAATCAGATTGACGCTGGCACAGAGTCATTGATGGATTCTTTGACCCAGTTGCAGGAATTGAATGATCAGACCGTTTCTGACCTTAAAAGTTATGCGGCTAATATCACCTATTCCCAGGAGGCGGCTGAGGCCGTGAACACCCAGATGGATATGTATATCAATGTCCTGCGCAAATATGGCCCCACCCTGTCTGATGCAAACAAATATTACCTGGAATCAAAACAGAAGCTGGAATCCATCATCAATAGAGAGCATGATGATGCGGAATTGCGAAAAGAACTTAAGACCCTTGAGAAGACGCTGGCTACGCGCGCTGATGAAATGTCGCAATTAAGGAAGAAGGTTGCCCGCACCTTGATCAAAACGGTTGAAAAGGAATTAAAAGAACTGGGGATCCTTAACGCGCGGTTTGATATTAAGTTTGAGAGAGGCATGTATCAGCTGCAGGGTTTGGATAAGGTTGTTTTTTATATCAGTCCGAACA
>JAGYNW010000258.1 GCA_018399915.1 Candidatus Omnitrophota bacterium | reverse complement strand
GACTGAGTTAAAGCTATCAACAGCAAAATAAAAACATATTCAATCGCGTGAAAGATTAAAAATAACTTTCCCTTCTTATCGAAGTGACAATAAGCGCAAAGCTTATTATAATCAAAAGGCCATTGTTTTTTTTCGATGCCATAATCAACAACATGGTCTAAATCGATCAAAACCCCGCTGACAAAACAAGTAAGCCCAGCTAACCAGGAATTCAAGATGATAGCGAGCAAGCCACCGGCCGCTCCTGAAATGATTATATGTTGCGTTGGTCTCATTTGGGATCAGTTCAACTTGTTGTAATCCTTGATAAAAGCTTCTAACACTTGGGTCCCTTTATATAATGATTTTATATAAATGTATTCATCATTTGTGTGCGCGGTGCCATGCGCGCCAAAACCTGTAGCAAAGGCCGGGATACGATATTTCTTAAAAAGTGAAATAACCGTCGCCCCTTCACTGCCTTTTATTGTCGGTTTGTTTCCCAGCCTTTGGGCCGCCGCAACATAAGCCTGAACATAAGGATTTTGAGGATCAATTTGATAAGGAAACTGGATGTCATCTATCTCTAACTTGTATTTCTTAATTTCCGAAGAAATGATCTCTTTTAATTGACGAAGAATATCTTTGGCCTCCATCTGTGGCAAAAACCGGATATCAATAGTTAACTCACAATAATCCGCCACCATGTTTACTTTTTCCCCACCTTTGATCGATCCGATATTAATGCTCGGTCCCTGTAACAGTGGATGCTTTGTAAACTTCAATTTTAATCTCTTTAGTTTAGTGATTATTCGAGAGGCGGCCTCTATAGCGTTAATTCCTCTCCAATTATAAGCGCCATGCGCTTTTTTACCGAAAAGTTTTAATCGACAATGAATTAATCCTTTTTGAGCAACAATGGTATCAAATTCATCAGAATCCAAAACAAGGGCAAAACGAGGGGTCAATACTTTTTGTTTTAACAAAGGAACAATCCCGTAATGACTTCCTGTCTCTTCATCAACAGTCGCGGCCATGATTACGTCTTTTGCCAAAAAGACCTTATCCTCGACAAGACTTCTCATAACTTCCATACACGCCGCTAAATTTCCTTTATCATCAGTTGCGCCCCGTCCATAGATTCTTCCATTAGCAATTCTGCCACCCAACGGGTCATTTTTCCATCCGCTGCCTAAAGGCACGGTATCTATATGCGGCGTAATTAAAATCGCTTCTTTGCGGGCCCTGGTCCGTGGCCAGGTTCCTTTTAAAGTCGCAATGACATTAGGCCTTCCTGGAGCATAAGAATATTTTTTTACTTCTAATCCCAAAGACCGCATATCTTTTTCAATATATTCAGCTAAAACACGCTCGTTCCCCGGGGGATTCTCGGAATTGATCGTTATAACCTTCTGAGTCAACTCTATTAAGCGCTTTTTATTGATCATAAAATCCTTATTTTAAAAAATTCTCTGCCTTGATCACGCCCAAACACTTTTTAAAATCATCATAATCGATAATTTCGACACCCGGACGCTCTTTAGAAATCTTTTTCATTTTTGGCAAATGGTTCTTAACATTACGAAACGATATAAATTTGAATTGTGTATGACATTCCGGACATTCCGACATCTCGAGTTTAAGATCTATGGCTTTGCAGTTTTCACAACTCCCGGATATATCCCCATAGACAAATAAATGTTTACTTAGTTCTGTGATATCCTTATTTTGATATGTCCTTACCAATCGTTCATTCATAATAAAACCTTTATTCGCGATTAAAGATAATCATGTAATTTTAAAATAAGTTTTGCGGTCTCATCCCACCCCAAGCAGGCATCTGTAATCGATTTGCCATATTCAGCGGCATCTGGGTCCTGACGCCCCTCAATCAGATAGCTCTCGATCATCAACCCTTTGACATGATCTCGGATCAAATCAGATTGGCGCATGCTATGAATAACTTCCATCGCGACCCGGGGTTGCTGGCTATAATCTTTGTTAGAATTGGAATGGTTGCAATCTATAAAAAGTGTGGCATTTGATAAATCCCGCTTTTTGTATAACCCTATCAGACGTATCAAATCCTCATAATGATAATTGGGGATATGACGGCCATAAGGATTAATGGAACCTCTCAATATACAATGTGCCAGGGCATTTCCTTCTGTTCGAACTTCCCAGCCATTATAAATAAAATCATGCGGTAGCTGCGCCGCTTCAACTGAATTCAACATAACCCCCAGGTCCCCACTGGTAGGATTTTTCATCCCCACAGGGATATCCAAACCACTAACGGTTAAACGATGCTGTTGATTTTCCACTGACCGTGCGCCGATGGCAACATAACTTAAAAGATCTTCCAAATAGGGATAATTACCAGGATAAAGCATCTCATCCGCAGCTGTCAGTCCCGATTCTTTGAATGCCCGGATATGCATACGCCGTAAGGCTTTAAGACCCTCCACGATATTCGGGGCTTCCGTAGGAACAGGTTGATGAGCCATACCCTTATATCCTTTTCCTGTTGTTCTTGGTTTATTCGTATAGATCCGGGGTACGATAATGATCTTTTCTTTGACTCGTTTTTGAATGTCGCTTAATCGAACAACATATTCACAAACGGCATCCTCAATATCTGCGGAACATGGACCGACAATTAGCAAGAATTTTTTGCTCTTACGCAGAAAAACATCTTTAATCTCTTGATCCCTTTGAACTTTCTTCTTTTTCAATTCATCTGAAAGAGGTAATTCATCTTGAATTTTTTCAGGTGAAGGGATATTTGTCACAAATCGAAAACTCATTTATTTTCTCCTAAACGACTTTTTCATGACCCAAAAGGCATAAAAATGACAATTGTTTAAATTATTAAAAATACATTATAACATAACAATAACGGAAAGGAAAAAATAAT
>JAGYNW010000257.1 GCA_018399915.1 Candidatus Omnitrophota bacterium | reverse complement strand
CCTTTCCGGGCATACACGCCCATGTTTGCGGTTCATTTTTTGCCTCATCTTCCATAACGGCATCACATAACCATTCAATGTAATAACGCGCCTTCTCCAGATCCCGGCGCTTATCGCCCTTGAAATTTGCCCGTGTCAGGTACTTAATCGCATTGCCAGCACAAAAACCCTGATACTGCTCTTCGGTTAACTTGGCTTTAATGATATCCTGAACCTCGATACCGCCGGTGCTATAATACCTTGACTTTGAATCGTATTTTTTATCTTCCATTTAAAACATATCCTCCTTGATTTTGCATGTCATAAAACCCCCTTTAGAATGGTACTTCTTTGCTTCGATTTTCGATTATTTTGGAAACCATAAAAAACCAGTTCTTGTCTTTAAGAAACGGCTTTTTCATGGAAGACTCAGACAGCTTTTCAAGTTCTGCCCGAACGTCTATGTTTTGATATCGCGTCTGCCATTTCTCAATATCCGAACCAATAACCCTGACATGCCGGTCTTTATCTGTTTTCAAAATCACCGCTTCATTATCATCTGTTCGGAAGCTTTCTCCGCGCTCATCCATCTCATATTGAACAATACATTTTTTCCGATCCACCTGATTACTCCGGGTCCAATCCATAACCTTCGTAACTTGGCAGCCGTAATCAATCGCAAAGTGCATTTCACACCCGTTGATATTGTCTTTCAGGGGCCGCTTAACCTTTTTGCACCGCAACGCACAATAAACCCGTTTTCGCTGGTCGTGCAGCCACGTTGTTAAATATTCGACAGACAAATAAAGCCTCGCCTTCTCAATCGTCCCCTCACCGCCCCGCGCAAAATCTTCTTTTGTCTTCTTCTGGATAGCGCAAACAGCAACACCATTGCCCAGGGCATCATAAACATCCCGAATAGTTGACGGAATTTTGAAGTATTCGCCGGATATTTCTTCGATGTAATCAATACAGGTAAGGCCGTCTCTGTTGTAATGCTGGATCACACCGTCAAAATCATAGCTTTTGGATGCCGCTTTAATCCTTTTCCAAGGGGTTAAGTCTTTGCCGAAACCTTTGAGCCTGCTTTTGAACTCAGCCCCGCCCATTTCAGACATCATGTAAAAAACCGGGTATTCCTGTTTGAGATTCAGATATAAAATATTAAGTATTACGGCGGTTTTACCGGCATTGGACTCACCCGCAATGACGACGATGGATTTTGGCGGGATGCCGGCGTATTCATGAATGTCAAAAGGAAGGATAATCGGGAAATTCTCTTCTTCCTCTTCTTCAATGTCTATTAAATCAAGGTCTACTGCCAGGATGTGATATTTACCCTTAATGGACTTGTCGCGCTTAATCAGGTTTTCTTTAATGAAAGCGTTTAAACATTTAGCGCGATTGTTTTTTTCTTTCCGGGTCCGCAGGCAAAATTCACGGTCTATTTGATCTGTTGTGAAAGTGCCTGATGACTGGGTTATCCATTCGCGGATATGGGCTGCTAAATTTTGAGGCGTGTTTGATACTGAGGCGGTTTCTTCGATAGAAAAACCGCCGTCCTCATTCTCTATATTATTTATTTTTTCTTTGTTTCTGTTGTGCGCGTGCCCGCGCGCGCGCGTTGCATCATCTATGCCAAAATCAAAATTTTCAGGGTTTATGGGGGTTTCGGTTGGTTCTGTTTGCTCAGGCGTATTTAAATCCTGCTTACTTCTGCTTACTTTTGATGACTCCTGCTTACCTGTGCTTACTTTGGATGAATTAATATGAATTTGCTTACCTTGCTTACTTTGATTACTTTGCTTATTCTTTAAAACCTCATCAATATTACAATAATATGTAATATCCCCTGTATTATCATCTATATAAAGCGGATTTTGTTTGCCGTGGTTCAATCCATCCTTAACAGTTTTCATAGCCTGCCCAATATATTTAGCCCCTGAATCCCTCACGGCTTGCTCAAGCGCCGATAAAATTTCTGACTCATCAAGGTAATGGATATATCCACCGATCAACCTGGACATTCTCAGGCGGGTGTTGTGCTGGCTGCCCGGTTGGCTCTGACGGATATTTTCACAACAGGACTCCAAAACCTTTCTGGCATATTTCTGTTTACCGGAATCGTTGTGATAAATACCGGGATCATAAACAGGTGCTTGTTGCTTAATGGGTTCGGCCCAGGCAGAAACGCTAAAATAATATGGGTCTGGATTGATCCACAGGTTCGGGTCATAGGACACAAAGGTCAGGCGGGAAATATCTTTGCAAGCCGGGTCAATGGTAATGCCGTATGTTTCTTTGAGATACCGTTCAACGGCATTATATAAAACCTTAATATCATCATCCGATTCGATGCACTTGGCCCGGATGCCGCACTTAATACCCTCCCCGGATGGTGAGCGAAACGCAAACCAGATATTTTCATCTTTGGTGAGAAGCTCAAAGGTTGCCTCAACGTCTTCCAGGTGATCCAAGTCGGGAATGATAAAGCCGGTGGCCTGTTCAATGTTTGCCTTTTTTCGGCTGCCGTTGAATTTGCCGCAAAACGTCACTGCTGGCATTTTCTTTTTATATTCCCGGTATTTGTCCAAATCGACAACGGAAATGGACCTTGCCTTGTCCACATATGGTTTGTATTTATCCGATTGAATCCGGCCTAAAACATCTTGCCAGGTAGTTGTGTCTATCGGCTTCGATTGAACGCCTTTGAAAACAGATATTTCGTCGTTCATTTTTCGGCCACTTGAATCAATTTGTCGATTATCAGCGATTTCCAACGTCGATACCTCGTGCGCGTAAAGGTTTCCTCACAGGCTGCCAATGCTATCCGGGCGAAAAACCGCTTCATCTACGCCACCCTCCGCGCTTCCCGCTCAATTTCCTTTTCCGTCTCAGCCAACACCAGCGGATAACACTCTTGCAACG
>JAGYNW010000256.1 GCA_018399915.1 Candidatus Omnitrophota bacterium | reverse complement strand
GGCTCTTCAAGCTTGACCATGCCGTTATATCCTTTTTCCGGCAAAACAATTTCATAATCATTCATTCTTGATCGAATCAAGCCTTGTTCAGATAATGTATAAAAATAGGCGTTAATCATATTAATTTTTTCGTTCAGATTGTCTCTATCCGCCTCCCGATTGCGTTCATCTGTGGCGGCTTTTTGGGCCGTTTTCTCCAATTTGCTCTTAATGGAACTGATATTTTGCGCGATGGCAATGGCTTGTTTGATCGACTCACGGCATTCGTTGGGATCAAAATCCGGATCAACTAAAACTTGGATCTGCTCAACATCCTGAGCATCCAGAACCGGTAATTGAGCAAATTCCTCCTGAGCTTGCCGCCAGTCAGTCTCCATATCCTCTATACCCCTGGCTCGGGTCAAAAGCGTATCCGCCAGACCTCTATTATTACTGCCGGGCGACATCCTTGATAAGAACCGGGTCATATCAACCACGCGTGCGGGTCCATCAACTTTAGGCTTTCCCATGTAAGTGTAGGTCCCTTCCCGGGCTTGCTGAAGCTCTTCTTCTGAAAACCAATATTTTGCTGCGCCTTGAGACGGCAGCATATCCAGTATGGCTGCGCACTGGCTTTTATAGTCTCGATATTGGCTCCCCCGGGCCCGGCTAAGAGCTGAAAACGCCGATATGCTTTCTTTTATCTGACGGTTGACATCTTTGTATGTAACCATTTCCAAACTTTTCATTCTCTCTAACACCTGCATCGGCATTACCGATGCTTGCTCCCATCCGGACTTCAAAACCCGGTACGCATGTCTTGCCGGCTGCACTTTTGTTCTCGAAAAATTACGCTTTTGTTTCTCCATCGCTCTAACTGAGGCAAGTAACGATTGATATTCACCGTCTTCTTCCACTCTTTTCCAATTCACGCCATAAAACCCGGAAAGTTCGGATATTCTTTTGTTCATTCTTTTATTATTTTTATTTATTTGCGGATTTAATTCAGCCGTCAATTCAGCGTACGATTCTTCTGCTTTTTGATAAGTCTTTTGCGCGGCAATCAGAGACGGCGGAGTGACTTTCACAATATCTTTAATAGATTTTTCGATCTCGAAAAAATGGCCGTTGATGGCATCCCGGACATCTTCCGTCCAGAATTTTGAGATATTTTGGGCTCCCTGGAAATCACCTTGATTCAATTGTTTCAACACTTGATCAGGAATGCTTTCCGGATCAGCAACAAGCTTGATCTTTTCAGTGTCCCCTGAGAGATCCGTTATTTCAATATCTTTGCTGACAGCGATCCAGTCAAATTCTTCAAAAAGCGGCGCAAAGAAGTCATCATAAAAAGCCTTGGCTTTGGCTTCGATTTCGGCTTGTCTTGCTTTTTGGGCCTGCTCAGAAGGATGAGACCCATATTCTCTATCCGGAAAGGCTTCATCCTTGACACCTTCATCAACCTCGCCTTTGTGTTCCCGGACCTTGTCCTTGAGTTGTTCAGCCAACTCAAGCCATTTATTGCGTTCAGCATAAATCGCCTGGGAAAGGGTTTCATTGACGCTCAGCATCTTGCTGCCACCACTTAAACACATTAACTGCCATTCATTGATCTTGTCCTGCCAGGAAGATACAAATTTCAGATCTTTTTCATCCATTTTAGAAATCTTTTGCTGCAACTCAGAATACGCTTTTTGGCTTTCTGCGGGAAGTTTTTGCAATTCTTCTTCGGCGGCCCTGGCGGCTTTAATCGCCAGAAATTCCTGAAGCATGCGGTCCATATCATTGTTGTAAAAATGTCCGACACGGTCCGCAAACTTTTTAAATTCTTTCATTTTCTGACGAAGACGGGCTTGTGCCCAGGCTAACTTCGCTTGCTTATTGGCTTCTTTCAGGAGTTGGAGCGTCCACCCGCGCGCCTTATTGCGCCACGCGCTAGCCAACATCTCTGTTTCCGCATTCCGGGCGGTATCCACACCGGAGCCGATCATGCGCCAGCTTTTTACATAATCTCCCCAACTCTCTTCAGGCCAATCTTCGCCTAAAACCGTTTCCACATACGCCCTGACCGCTGCACGGGCACTATTACCGGTGATCACATATTTATTAAAAAAATAATCCACACTGGCTTTATCCAAGGGTATCAATGCCGGAGAATCCGCATTCGGATCAACAACACCCATCATACGTCGGTCACTGGAAACGATTCCATAAATAGTTTCCACTTGAAGGGCCGCTTTTGAGCTTTGAACAAGTTTATGCGATTCATAGGTAAGTTTAGTCATTTCCCAGGTTACGGAAACCAAAGGATGATTCAATGTGCCCACGGCTTCATCAATCGCGGCAAAAGCGGCATCATCATATCGTCCTTCAGTCATAGCGATCGCGAATTTTTCGATGGCCTGCACGGTGCTGACGACCTTCATGATCTTATCTTTAGCCGCGGGGATTTCCGCTTCCGCATTATTGGTCATGAATTTCTCTGTGCCGCCAACCAGCTCCCAGAGCCAATCCGTAGATTCGTCTTTTGCGGCCTGTTTCAGTCCTTTGACCACATCTTTTTGCGAAGCCATGGCACCGGCCGCGTTCAACCCTAAAGTTGTTAACTTCGAAGAACCTTCCTGCGCGTGAACGACGCTTGACATAAATACCATCAAAAGGCTCACTAAAAAACACAAACATGCTTTATGAAATCTCATCGTATCTCCTATGTTAATCTTACAAAATCACATAAATTTTAAAACTGCGCAATATAATACATTGAAGTGTCAAGTCACTACAACTAATAAATGTATTAATTAATTTGTGAGCGTAAATCATCTATAGTAAAAATTCTGCCGGCATCTCCTTTATTTTCTTAAAAGAAAGCCGATAAAAGAATAAAAAACAAAAAAATCATTTTTTGCATAAAAATTCTCCTGCAAAAAAGTTACTTA
>JAGYNW010000255.1 GCA_018399915.1 Candidatus Omnitrophota bacterium | reverse complement strand
TTTTTCTTGTCGCCAACAACCAGTGAAAAACGGTTACCAAAGATTGTTCAGCTAGCAACAGGATTTATTTATTATGTTTCAATCGCCGGGGTTACAGGCGCGCGGACCCAGATGCCTTTGTCACTTAGAAGGAATGTTAAGAAAACCAAGAAAATAACCGATAAGCCCGTATGCGTCGGTTTTGGTATTTCCAGCAACTCACAGGTTAAAAAAGTTGCGGCAGTCGCTGATGGGGTCATTGTCGGGAGTGCGATTGTCAATGAAATTGCCAAAAACGCGAAAAAGAAGGACTGTGTTTTCAGAGCAGCACGTTTTGTTTCGCAGTTGACAGCTGGGCTTTAGGCAAGGAAGATCTTTACTTAAGAAAGGAATTTTTGTGTACCAAAAAGAAATATTATCCAATGGGTTGCGCATCGTTACAAACAGAATAAAAGACCGGAGCAGTATAACGATAGGTATTTGGATCGCTGTTGGAGGTCGGTATGAAAATGATACGATCAAAGGCGCCGCACATTTTTTAGAACATATAGTTTTTAAAGGCAGCAAAAAATATTCTTGTAAACGTATCAAGGAATCGATTGAAGGTGTGGGCGGTTTGCTCAACGCTTTTACATCTGAAGAGCATACCTGTTTTTTCGCTAAAATTCCTTCACAACATTTCGATAAGACTTTTGATGTGCTTTCGGATATGGCCTTGCATCCCAAGATCAGTCCTTATGATGTGGGCAAAGAAAAAGGTGTGATCCTCGAGGAAATAAAGATGTATCATGATTTGTCGCAATATTATGTCCTTGAGCTTCTGGATGCATTATTATGGCCGGGGCATCCTTTAGGAAAAAACCTTGCAGGAGATACTAAAAGCATATCAGGGATAACATCAAAAGAGTTAAAGGATTTTCATAAAGAATATTATATTCCTTCCAATATCGTTGTGGCCGCTTGTGGGAATTTAGACCATCAGGGTGTTGTTGATAGGGTTCGCAGAAATTTAGGGCAAATTTCCGGCAAAGGCGGTTCAGATTTTTTAAAAGTGGATGATGTGAAGCCTGCCAAAAATGTCAGTTTTTCGCGTAGGCCGATTGAACAGATGCATTTAGCCTTGGGAATGCACGGATATGATGAAACCCATAAGGATAAATACGGATTAAGCCTTTTGAGTGTGATTTTGGGCGGAAATATGTCAAGCCGTTTATTCGCTGAAATCCGCGAGAAAAAAGGGGTCGCTTATTCGATTGCCGCCTCATCAAAAGCTTTGCATGATACGGGTGTTTTCTTGATAAGGGCCGGTGTTGATAATCTTAAAATTATCGCTGCTGTGGAGGCAATATTGATCGAATTGGACAAGTTGACCCGAAAAAAGATAGCGGATAGTGAATTCAAAAGAGGCAAAGAATATTTATTAGGTCAGCTCTTATTAAGCTTGGAGGATACAATGGATCATATGTTATGGATAGGGGAGTCAGTAACTTCGCGGGATAAATTGCGAACCCTGAGTTCCGTAGTCAAAGAGTTTGATCAAATTACCCCCAGCGATTTGAAACGGATCGCAAAAGATGTCTTTCAGAGAAGTAATTATCGGTTGAGTATTGTGGGGCCTGTGAGTCGAAAGAATGAGTCGCAGATTATAAAGGTTTTAGAGGAGGTTTGAAGCCAATAATCCCTATTTTTTTAAATTGACATTTTATATGTTATACGATACACTCATTTAAATCTTTAACACAACTGAGGAGAGGAGAAAAGAAATGGAAGAATTGTCCTTTTATGATGTGAAAAGCAAGTCAAAATTTACAACCTCTGAATATGAAGTTAGGGAAAAAAATGGACGCTATTTTGCAGTCGCAAAATCACAAAATGGTCCACATGAATGCTGGAGAGTTTTGAGCAAGGCGCAAGCTGAAGAGATGAAGAAATAATTTTTTTTAAATCCGCATTAAAATAATCAAATCATTGAGCAGAAAGGAAGCAGCAGTATCAGAAAGGCTTCATTAACTTCAAAGAAATTATCTAAATTGATCGCAGGATACGCATCTGATAAAAAAGCTGATGACATCATCATACTGGATATGCGTAAAATGGTAAATTACTGCGATTATTTTGTCATTTGCTCCGGAAATACCAATAGGTTGGTTTCTGCGGTAGCAGAACATATTGAAGAAAAGTTACAGGATCTAGGGATAGCTGTAAATATTTCTCAGGGAGCTAAACAATCTAACTGGATTGTTGTTGATGCCGGGGATGTTCTGACCCATGTTTTTCAAAGAGATCTTCGTGATTTCTATAAGTTGGAATATTTATGGCGTGATGCAAAGACAGTTCAATGGGAAGAAAAAAAGTAAATTTGTAAATGATAAAAAGTCACAAATTAATCCGCAGTTAATTTGTGACTTTTTTATCTGTCAAGAGGCTTTTAGCCATAGGGCTGTTTAGGTAAAGATTTTATTATACGGATGATGGTGGACTTCACAAGAAACAATTAAAAAAGATAATGATAACCAATATTAAAGATCAGTTAAGAACATTTCTGTCGCAAACATTAGATGTCTTTTTTTCAGGTGATTCGCAATGTCCAGAGATAGAAATGGATGTCCCTGCGGAGAAGCAACATGGAGAATTTTCGTCGAATATAGCATTGAAGTCTGCAAAGATTCTGAAAAAATCGCCGATGATCATTGCCCAGGAGTTTTATCCGGTACTTCTAGAGGCGCTTGAACGCTCGCCCTTAAAGCCAGCGATTGCAAAGATTGAGGTGAAAAATCCGGGATTTATCAATTTTCATCTTTCCCCGTCTGTTTTTTATCAAGTGATTTCCGATGCCTTGCAGGCAGAAATTAATTATGGAAGAAATACAAAGGGCCAAAATCAACGGGTTCTGGTTGAGTTTGTTAGTGCTAATCCTACCGGACCTTTAAGCGTTGCTCATGCAAGGCAGGCCGCTGTTGGGGATTCGCTTGTTAAC
>JAGYNW010000254.1 GCA_018399915.1 Candidatus Omnitrophota bacterium | reverse complement strand
TTTTAACAAATTTTTCCTCCCCATAATGGTAAATAGGATTGTAATAAGACATCAAACATATGGGAATTTGAGAATGCTTTCTTATCCGGAAAACTGTATTTAGGATTTTATCCAAATTGACCTGTTTCTTAAGAGCTCTTTGAGATGCGGCCTGGATTGTAGGGCCATCGGCCAAAGGATCAGAAAAAGGAACGCCCAGCTCAATAATATCAACACCGCTTCCCTCAAAAGCCAAGACCAATTCCTCTGTCATCCTCAAAGAAGGATCTCCCGCAGTGATAAACGCGACAAAAGCCTTTTTATTCCGTTGTTTTAATTCTTTAAATTTGCGCTCAACTCGATTCATAAAAACTCACTCTTACGTAACTTTAAACTAAAGAATCTCTTTGATTTCATTGACGTCCTTATCACCCCGCCCCGAAAGACAAAGGATAACCGTGGATTTTCGTTTCACTTCTTTAGCCAACTTTTCCAGATATCCCAAAGCATGGGAAGTTTCCATTGCCGGAATAATCCCTTCAATCTCTGATAAGAATTTCAATCCTTTAATTGCCTGTTTATCTGAGACAGAAACATATTGCGCTCTGCCAATGCTTTTGTAATAGGCATGTTCAGGGCCCACGCCCGGATAATCTAATCCCGCGGCAATAGAATGTGCGATCTTGATCTGTCCATCTCGAGTCTGTAAAAGATCGCTTTTACTGCCATGCAAAATACCTGTTTTTCCTTTGGCCAGCGGAGCTGAATGATGGCCACTGTTTAATCCGTGTCCGGCAGCCTCCACTCCGATCATTTTCACTTTTGTATCTTTAAAAAACGCATGAAACAATCCCATCGCATTACTTCCTCCGCCTACACAAGCCAGTAAAATGTCGGGCAATTTTTTTTCTTGCTTGATGAATTGCCGTCTGGCTTCGCGTCCAATCACCGCTTGAAAATCCCTGACCATAACCGGATAGGGATGTGGTCCAGCTACGGAACCTATAATATAGAATGTGGTTTTAACATTTGTGACCCAATCACGAATAGCCTCGTTCATAGCATCTTTTAACGTTCTGGAGCCGCCCTTAACAGGGATAACTTTAGCTCCCAGCAATTTCATCCGATACACGTTCAGAGATTGACGCCTGACATCTTCTTCGCCCATATAAATATGACACGGGAATCCCATCAGCGCGCAGGCCGTTGCCGTAGCAACCCCATGCTGCCCGGCACCGGTCTCTGCAATGATCCGGCTTTTCCCCATCTTCTTGGCAACCAGGACTTGCCCCAAAGTATTATTGATCTTATGCGCCCCGGTATGCAGCAAGTCCTCTCTTTTTAAATAAACCTTCAAAGTCTTTAACTGCTCACTCAAACGTTCCGCGTAATAAAGATTTGTCGGCCTTCCCGCATATTCACAGAGCAAAGAGCGAAATTCTTTTTGGAACACTTTATCAGATCTCAAGGAATAAAAAACACCCTCCAACTCTTCGATCAATGCCATCAACGTTTCCGGGACATACTTCCCCCCGAACGCACCAAAATGTCCCTTTTTATCGGGTATCATCATCAAACTTGTCCTTTACTTTTTCACTTATAATCAGTCTTCACCCGTGCCTGACACGATGCCATAAAAAACACACTTTTACTCGTTAGGAGAAAGTTTTTTCCCGCTCAAAAGTCTTATCAACAAGTCCCTTTCGTCATCATCAAGTTCCTCTGTAGACTCTGTGAAATTCTTGATCCTTTCTTTCTGCTTGAGGAAGAAAACAATGTCACCCAAAACCCTAACGCCGTCTAAAAGCATGGCCCTCAATTTCGCGGCTTCGGAGAAAACAAGAGAATCTTTCTCCATTTGTCCATATAAGGCAATCAACCTTTCTAATTCTTGCACCCAATCATTATAATTATTTTCCATTTTGACATAATAGTCCGCATCACCGACGATCCATAATTTTATATATTCAAGATCCTCTGGATCTAATAAAGTTTTTTTCTGTAATTTCTGAATAATTGCATCAATTTTGTCACCCGTTATCTGCTGTATGTGCTCCCTCATTTCTCCCTCAAAATCTGAAAGCGTGGTTGACAATACCCAGCAATTTCCTGTTGAAAAATCCGATTTAACCTTCTCATAGTCTTGTTTTACTTTATCAAAATGATCCTTTAAATTTGACATCATTTCCTCCTATGCCGATTTTAATTTAAACATCTATGGGTTAACCTTACTGTCTTTTTTCAATACCATTGAAGTCTTTCCAAAACCGATAGCTCCGTTTATTTTATAAGGAATTCTTTGCTCATCTTGTGAGAACCAAATCTTTATATTTTTATCGACATCTTCCACGTAATCAGTTTTAATCTTTTCCCCCTGCCATTTTATCGTCTCTTCACCAACAAACTTCATTATCACTTTCTTTGTTGGCAACTGGATGCTTATAGTTTCATTTTTTACAAAAGCGCCCTGCTTACGATATCGATAAATAAAACCATAAATATTATCGATTGTATGTTCATGCTTTATAACCGTTGACTCTTCTTCCCCTTGATCTTGCTTTCTCCCGGAGATAACAACTTTTCCGGTCTTCTGATCATATTTCTCAATGATCGTTTCCTCTTTTCCAAATATATCTAATTCTCTCTTCACAACCAAAGGCAAAAGGGTTTGACTGTCTAAATAAATATTTTCCCGGTCATAAAATTGGAATCCTTGCGCAGTCACTTGCATAAAGATCGCGGTTTCACCCTCGATCTCAACGTCTCCTTTATAAATAAACGTCGCCGACCCGACCGTCATGGCAAACTTTTTGATATCATATTCCAATCTTTCATCAGGTTCAATAGCCTCCGTCGCGATGGGAAGAAATATGACACAAAAAACCAGCGTCAAAAAAATACTAAGAAATTTGTAATACTTTCTGAACATAATCTTGAGTAAAAATATATTTTCTTTCAAAATTTTTTGCTATTCGATACGTAATAAAATA
>JAGYNW010000253.1 GCA_018399915.1 Candidatus Omnitrophota bacterium | reverse complement strand
TATTTTAAAGAAAAAGGCTTATAGGATATTAATTGCCCGTAACGGACAGGAGGGCTTGGCTATAGCTAACACCGAGCCGTTGGATTTGATCATTTTGGATTGCGAAATGCCGGTATTAAACGGGATTGAGATGTGTAAGCAGATCAAGGCCGGCCCGAAAACCGCAGATATTCCGGTTTTGGTCATAACCGGGGTGAAAACCCCTTCCAATGTCATTGAGTGTTTTGAAGCCGATGTGGAAAATTATCTTGAAAAACCCATCAGCGCCAAAGTGCTCCTGGCTGAGGTCGATCATTTGCTTTCAACCGAATAAAGCCTCAGGCCGAGGTAAGGAATGGCCAAACGTAAACAGAAGGGAACAAGTTGCATGTTTGATATTAAATTGATCAGAGAAGATAAAGATAAGGTAAAGCAAGGGTTATCTGCCAAAAATGTGGATGTCGATATAGAGGCGATTTGTATGCTGGATAAGACTTATCGTCAGCAGTTATTAGAGTTGGATGATTATAGGAGTCAAAAGAATACTATTAATGACGAGATCAGTAAGCTTTTAAAAGAAAAAAAGGACCCGCAGGAAAAGATCGCTGCCATGAAAAAGATTTCGGCTGAGATTCAGAAAAGGGAACCGGAAGTAAAAGAACTCCAGGCACAATTAAACACCCAACTTCTGGGTGTGCCTAATCTTGTGCATGATTCTGTGCCGGTTGGCCAGGCCTCTGAAAACCAGACCGTCCGGATATGCGGGGATCTGCCATCATTTGATTTTAAGCCTAAGGATCATATCACTATAGCCGAGGATCTGGATATTATTGATTTTAAGCGCGCCACCAAAATTACAGGTTCGAATTTTATCCTTTTTAAAAAACAAGGGGCATTGCTGGAGAGGGCTCTCTTGAATTTTATGCTTGATGTTCATACCCGCGAGCATGGATATACAGAAGTTTCTCCGCCTGTTTTGGTTAACCGGGCATCCATGACAGGGACCGGGCAGTTGCCTAAAATGGAAGAAGATATGTACCGCGTAAATGAGGATGACCTTTTTTTGATACCCACAGCTGAGGTCCCGGTAACCAATATTCATAGAGATGAGATATTAAAAGAAGAGGATCTGCCGTTTTATTATACCGCCTATACTCCCTGTTTCCGGCGGGAAGCCGGGTCTTACGGAAAGGATACCCGGGGCATGATGCGGGTGCATCAGTTTGATAAAGTTGAGATGGTTAAATTTGTAAAACCGCAGCATTCCTACGATGAACTTGAGAAATTAGTCAATAATGCGGAGGTGATCTTTCAGCTCTTGGGTTTGCCCTACCGGTTAGTCTTATTGGCCAGCGGAGATCTCAGTTTTGCCGCAGCCAAATGTTATGATTTGGAGGCCTATGCCGCCGGCAGTGATACGTGGCTTGAGGTTTCCAGCTGTTCCAACTTTGAAGATTTTCAGGCCCGCAGGGCCAATATCCGTTATAAAGGAAAAGACACCAAAAAGGCGCAGCTGGTCCACACCTTGAACGGGTCAGGGGTTGCTTTGGCGCGAACGGTTATAGCGATCCTGGAGAATTATCAGACAAAAGAGGGTGATGTTTTGGTCCCTGAAGTACTGCAACCGTATATGGGCGGACTGAAAAAGATCACCCGGTAAAACGGTCTAAAGAGGGGGGGGGAGTCGTGAGGGAATTCTTTATTACTTTTTTAAAGTTGTTGTTAGCGGTATTGCTTGTTCCGGTCGTGTTTGCCTGCATCATTTCATTCAAGAATAATCTTGTGACCTATCCGCAGAATTATAATGAGTTTTTTTTATGGGGGGCTTCGGCTTTTCTTCTGATCTTTTTGTTCGCTTACCAGTTTTGGGGTGTTTTTGAATTCGGGCAAGGGATCATTTCCGGGATATTCAGGTTCGCCGTGCCTGCCGACCGGGTGTTAATCAAACTTATTTCCTTTTACCTGATTTTCGTGCTGTTGCTTTTTTTCTTTGTCCGTTCTGTTTTGGAGGTCTATTCCCAGGACCATTTTTTTATGTTCTTTACGGGTTTCTTTTTTTCAATGCATATACTTTTGGTGGCGCAGCAGATGCAGGATGCGGAAAAGACCCCGATCAAGCCGTCTTATCTGTTCTGGATGAGTATTGTGGTGATTTTCAATATTTGCCTGATAACGTTAAGTTTGGATTTTATCTTAGAAAAAAGCACCTTTGTTTCCGTTTTCAAGTCGGTTGTCTCCATGTCTGAAGGGATTTACCGGGATTGTTTCGACGCCATCACCTTCAGCCGTTGAGAAAAGCTTTTTTTCTGAAATTTTTCTTGAGCTGAAGAACTGATCGCTGTCCTTTGTTAAATTCCGATATCTTCATTCCAAAGCTCAGGTTTATCTTCAATAAACTTTTTCATCAGATCCTTGCATGCTTGCTCATCGGAAACAATTATTTCAACGCCGCGGGAGCGCAATAATTCTTCTTCCCCTAAAAAGGTGGTATTTTCACCAATAATGACCCGCGGTATCTTGTATAAAAGAATCGCTCCGCTGCACATAATACACGGGGAAAGAGTTGTATATAAAGTGCATTGTTCATAAACCGAGGCTCTCTGGCGTCCCGCGTTTTCTAAAGCAGCCATTTCCCCATGCAGAATCGCGCTTCCTTTCTGCACCCTTTGATTATGTCCGCGCCCGATCACCTTTCCTTCAGAAACAATGACCGCCCCAATCGGAATGCCTCCTTGCGCTAAACCCTTTTTAGCTTCTTCTATTGCCGCTTGCATAAATGGATCCATTATTGTTAACTCCTTTTCTTTTACAATATAGATGAAATTGTTTACGTGAAGATGTTTGCGTTTTTATTTTTCCGTCCAGAAAGAAACATCTCCGAAACGCCTTTAAGCGTTATTTCAGGTTTATCTTAGCGTCTAATGAGTTTTACGCCAACTCTTTTTTCTCGACAGCTATAAAAAAGTGTGGTATAAAAGATTTTCATTCCAAGGACCTGAGACTATTAAAA
>JAGYNW010000252.1 GCA_018399915.1 Candidatus Omnitrophota bacterium | reverse complement strand
GGATTTCTCACTCATGAAAAAATTTACAACTTTTTCTTTCGCAAAACAGTATCTCCCGATGATCGAGAACGAATTGAAAAGCTTTGGTTTTTCTGTCATAGTAGAAAAGAAGAAAAAAGAATCAAATTCTAATATCGAATCAGCCTTTGTCAAAGGGGGAACTTATCAAAACTTTATTTCTATGGAAATCCCCCAGGAAATTACCGGAAGGATACATTCTAAAAAACGCCTTAAAATTAAAATTGAGGTGGATGTAGATCCTCCATTAAATTTTGAAACAGAAGCGAAAACAATGGTTCTTCCGATTCCTTTTTCCGTTGTGACTTATGCCTTACCCGATCTTTTTGCGGGCAAGCTTCATGCGGTCTTATGCCGTTCCTGGGAAACACGCGTTAAAGGGAGGGACTGGTATGATATGGCGTGGTTTGTTGCCAGGTCTATCCCTTGCCATATCCAACACCTGGAAGCGCGCATGCGGCAGTCGGGGCACTATTCAAATTCGGATAAATTAAGCGCTGAAACAATACAGCAGTTACTGAAGAAAAAAATAAATGTTTTGCCGGTCAATAAAGCAAAGGATGATGTCAAAAACTTTTTAAAAGATAGCGGAGCAACGGAAATTTGGTCCAAAGAATATTTTTGCGAAATAGTCGACAGGATGCAATTTAGTTAGAAATAGGGCGCAGCGCCCTAATCCTTATAATCCTTATTATTAATTATTATGACGAGAAAAAACCCGGAAAAGCAGTCAGGGACCTCCCCAGCCCGCAAAAGCCAACGCGCCCGCGGCCGGCTTAAGATAGGGGACTCCTGGAACGCTATCACCATTATCGCGCTTTCCCAAAGCAACCCTTTAAAGGCGATCGCAGAGTTTGTTGAAAACAGCATTGACGCCAAAGCGAAAAAGATCATGATCATACGCGGACGGAGTCAGGGAAAAACGTATCTTAAGATCACGGATAATGGCGAGGGAATCCCTTTAAATAAAGAGGGCCAGCCAAACTTTACCTATGTGGCAACTCATATTTGCGATTCAATTAAAAGGAAACTCAAAAAAGAAGGGCAAAAAGGAATTCAGGGGGAATTCGGTATAGGCCTTTTAAGTTTTTGGACCGTGGGGCAGACATTAACGCTCCGGTCTCCGGGCCAGGACGGGAAAATATACCAAATGGAAATGAACCGAGGTATTCCCGGGTACCAAATCGTAAAATCGCGATCTTTCGCTCCGCTGAAAGGAACAGAACTGGTCATTACCGATCTTCTTAAAGGGTTAAGGCAGTTATCGGGAGAAAAAATCCAGCGCTATCTCGCGTCTGAACTGCGCGATCGCATCCGTCAGGGAAAAATCGAACTAAGGGTCCTGGACCGGATCACACGCGGCGAGTTTCTCGTCGAACCACGAAAATTTAACGGCCAGCTCATCCATCACCAATCCATCCCCTGCGGGCCGCTTGGTGAAATATATACAGAGATCTATCTCAATAACCCGTCTCAAGAAAATCAGGTGGCCTTGTATCGTTCCGGGACCCGGGTGTTTTCATCTTTGAGTCAACTGGATACTTTTAACCGGGATCCTTGGACCTCGCCGTATTTCCAGGGCATCATCGACGTCTCTTTCTTAAACCTCACCCCGGGCACACGCCACGGCCTGATTCATGACTCCCGGTTCAGTCAATTTACCGACGCGCTCGCGCCTTTGGAAGAATACCTTGGCGGGATCATTGCTCAACAACAAAAACAGCAGGATGAGGCATCCAACCGCCAGGTCTTAAAAAGTGTGCAGAAAGCCCTTCAAGAGGCGTTGCTCACGCTTCCGGAAGAAGAATACGATTGGTTTAACGTCTATTCAAAAGGCAAAGGGCCCAAAGCATCCCGGCAGGCGGATGTGCAGCCTTTTGCGGTAGAAAATTTTGATACTTATCAGGAACTGACACAGGCAGGGCTGCCGGAATCCCCTCAAGACAAACAGAAACAATTCTTTGAATACCCGGGGCCTCTGCACCGTGCGCGGATTCTGCCGGCTTCATGCACTCTAATCGTGAAACAAAAACGGAAATTACGCGCCGTCTGTCGCGATAAACGCAACCGGACCGTAGATGAAGGGCTGACCTTTCAATGGCGCCTTCTGAAAGGAAACGGCGCGTTATCCGATGCAAACGCTGAGATCCCCGAATTCACCGCGCCGGATGTGCCTGAGGTCTGTGAAATAGGGTTAACCGTAACGCAATACAACGATAAAACATGCCAGGCAGAGGCCATTATAACCATTACGGATAAAATCCTGCCTGACGTAAAGTCACAAGGGGCCCTGAAAAAAGGATTGCCCGGTTATACGTTAAAAAAATGTCCCGGTGAATTTTGGCGGTCGCGCTTTGAGGAAGAAAAAAATATTGTGTCGGTTAACAGCGGGCACCGGGATTTCATATATGCCGCGAAAAATAAAAGCCGGAAAATCCGCTATATCTGTCGTCTCTACATTAAGGAATTGGTGCTTGCCAATTTCCTGGAATTAAATAAGGAAGAGCTGCTGGAACGCATGATCGAGGTGTCTTTGTACGCCGAAGAAGGGCTTTAATCATGAGCAAGATCATAAGCAAAATCATCAACAAAGACAAGGAAATAGGGCGCTGCGCCCTATTCTAATATCATGAAAATACTTATTATTGGAAATGAAGGATTTATCGGCGGGCATTTAAGCCGGCTGTTAATAAACAACGGCCACACCCTGGTGGGCCTGGACATTGCCGCGGATAACACAGAGCGCGACGGCTACTTCCGCTACAAGGGCGATATCTTAAACCGCGCCGACGTGCTCAAGGCCGCCGACGGCTGCGACATGGTTATCAACCTGGCCGCCAAGCACCATGATTTCGGCATAAGCCGCGAGGATTTTTTTCTGATCAATGAAAAAGGCACCCAAAACCTGGTTGATTGCCTGGCAGAGCTGAACATAAAAAAACTGGTATTCTACAGTTCGGTCGCAGTCTACGGGCTTCATGACCTTGCCACCAGCGAAGATACCCGTTATGAACCCAACAATGATT
>JAGYNW010000251.1 GCA_018399915.1 Candidatus Omnitrophota bacterium | reverse complement strand
GAGGAAGCTGATCTCCACTTAACATGGTAATTATACGGGAGGAACCTAAGGGGCTCTTCAAAAGAACTTCTGGCAATGAACCCCGTTCAACCACTCCGACAAAAGAGGCCTTTTGGGAATCCGGGAAATTTTTCATAATGCTTAATGCCTTGTCTACCTGGTCTTGAGGGATAAAGGCGATAAACTTACCTTCATTCGCGACATAAAGGGGGTCCAAGCCCAAAATTTCACATGCGCTAGATACTTCCGACTGAACGGGAATATCACTCTCGTTAATGATAATTCTCAGTCCTGCTTGATCGGCTATCTCATTTAAAGCGCTGGCTAAACCACCACGGGTAAGATCGCGCAAACAATGGATGTCAATGCCTTCAGTGATCAGTTTTTGCACCGCAAAAGAAAGTGGCGCGCAATCGCTTTCAATGCAGCTTTCAAAATTAAGGCCTTCCCTAACAGCCATAATGGCCATGCCATGCCTCCCGATATCACCATTGACAATAATAGCATCACCTTCTTGAATTCTGGATGGAAGAATTTCCTTATCTGATGAAACAATGCCGATTCCTGAAGAATTAATAAAAATCCCATCCCCTTTTCCTTTATCAACCACCTTGGTGTCTCCGGTCACAATAGAAACATTCGCTTTCTGAGCTGCAGACGCAATCGAACATGAGATTTTCCACAGGTCGCTTACCAGAAAACCCTCCTCTATAATAAAACTCAGGCTCATAGCAATGGCAACAGCACCGGCCATGGCCAGATCGTTGATTGTGCCGTTAACCGCCAATGTTCCTATATCTCCTCCTGGGAAAAAAAGCGGATCAACAACATAGGAATCTGTCGTAAACGCCACCCTTTTAGCGGTGATATCAATAACTGCCGCGTCATGACGGTGTTTTTCATCTTTACTGGCAAATGTCGATCGAAATATTTGTTCGATGAGACGCTGCATCATTAAGCCGCCGCTGCCATGAGCCAACTGAATACGATCATAATCAATTTTGGGCATTGGACAATGTGATCCTGTTAAATTCATAATAAATAAAAACTTTCACTTGCGATATTTATAATAAGCCGCACAAGCTCCCTCCGATGAGACCATTGTTGCTCCCAAGGGGTGCTCGGGCGTGCATTTTTTCCCGAATTGAGCGCAATCCGAAGGTTTAAGTCTTCCTTGCAAAACCAAGCCGCTCTTACATTCTTCCGGCTCTCGGGCTTCCATATCCATTAGATCAAATTTCTTTTCTGCATCAAAAGAAGCATAGCTCTTATTTAAAGACAAACCGCTTTGAGGGATGACCCCAATCCCACGCCATTGACGATCAACAACCCGAAACACCTCTTGAATAATTCCGATTGCCTTAAGATTGCCATTGGGTTTAACCGCGCGCCTGTATTCATTTTCAACCCTGGCCTCATGGTTTTCCAATTGATTGACACATGAATGAATTCCCTGCAGAATATCTACAGGTTCAAACCCTGTAACCACGATGGGCACTTGATATTTTTCGGCGATAGGGATGTACTGCTTAAAACCCATAACCGCACACACATGCCCAGCCGCTAAAAAACCCTGGACTTTATTCTCATCTGAAGATAATATGGCTTCGATCGCAGGGGGCACTAAGACATGCGATGAAAGCAAAGAAAAATTGCCTATCTTTTGTTTTTTAGCAAAATAAACTGCCCAAGCATTCCCCGGGGCCGTTGTTTCAAATCCCACGGCAAAGAAAACAACTTCCTTACCCGGATTATTCTTCGCGATCTTAAGACAATCCATCGGGGAATATACAATCCGGACATCTCCTCCCTTCGACTTGCTGGAAAACAAGTCCTCATTTGAGCCAGGAACCCGCAACATATCACCAAAAGAGCATAAAATAATATTTTCCCTTAATGCCAGATTAATGGCCTTATTGATCTTTTCTAGTGGAGTAACGCATACCGGGCATCCCGGTCCATGTATTAATTTGATCGGTTCCGGCAACAGGCTATCAATCCCATATTTGACGATCGAGTGTGTTTGTCCGCCGCACACTTCCATTATCGCATGGGGTCTGGTTGTGATGGCATGGATCTTACGTATTATTTCCTGCGCAATCTTGGGATCTCGATATTCCTGCAAATATTTCATGAGCGTTTATTTGCCTCATCTAATTCTTTAAAACTTTGAAAAACCTCTTGCGCCTCGTCCTCATCAAGCACATTAAGAGCGAAACCCGCATGGACGATCACATAATCCCCCATATTGGCTTCCGGTACCGAGTCCAAAGAGATATCCTTGACAACTCCACCAAAATCGACTTTAGCCATGCGGGATAACGATTCATCATGTTCTATCGAAATCACTTTTCCTGGTAAAGCTAAACACATAGACACTCCCTTTCTAATCTTCGTTACGGCATCCGCATTCATTATGAGCACACGCAAGTGGAAAAGCGATGTCACTCAGACAACACGGAATCATTACCGCGAAAATCGTTATAAGAAAAATACTGCCGATGGAATGCACCCAGTCAACAACCCCAAAACTCAACAAATACAAGATCGAAGCCGAGCTTGATATAAAAACATGCGCGGAATGCGAATATTTAACAGAATTTACCATATCGTCCCGGACCAATAATCCGGATATTACACCAATAACGGCAAAGGATAAAATCATACCCGGATCTTCTAATATACAAATATGCAAATGCATATCCGCGCCCAACAAAAGCCCTCCGATAAACGGCAATAACATATCACTGAGACCGCAGATAAAGATCGAACCCAAAAATCCCACAACAACCGCTTTGCCTAAATTTTTTTCATGTTTCCAAAACATAGCCGTTGTTGTGACCGCGCTGAACAGGATATGGGCTGGATGAAAAACATGAAATAAGCCTTCTGCCGCTAAAGGAAATCTGCTCACACCATCCATAGAAACGACCAAGAAGTTCAATATGCCGATCAAAAGAATTCCAGACGCTACACCAAATATGGAAAAAGGCAAATGATATCCGAGTTCTTTGATAATATAATAAAACTTATTTTTTCCAGATCTACTATTAAAA
>JAGYNW010000250.1 GCA_018399915.1 Candidatus Omnitrophota bacterium | reverse complement strand
ACTGAAAATATTCAATTGACTCAGAAAAAAAACTTAAAAGATTAGGCATATCCGCCAGGGGATAAAAGATTCTGGGTAAATAAAACAAGATCAAATCCAATAGATACAAACTCAATAATATTAAAAGATCCTGCCCAGTCAAAGAATGCCGGACAGATTTTAACGAAAGGGGCTTCACATATTTGATATAAACAATGGCATACGCCAACAAAAACAAAACAATAAAATAAAAATTCGCGTAATAAAAAACCACGGATGCGCTTAAATTCTCCGGGAGAACTCCTGCCATAAGGAAATAAACAAAAGCCGGAATGGCCAACACGCATAAATAGAGTTTCCAGAACTTTTTCGCATTGCGTTTGAAATCGCCCCAACCAAATATGATCCTCTCACCGCTGGAAATCTCAACAATAACACCGTACATCCCGCAATACAAAAATATTTTCAATATAAACAAAAAAAGGAACGACACTAATCCCAGAGATTGGACCCATGGGACATCTGAGATAACATCCAACATAAAGGTGAAGAATACACAAAATAAGGATAGGCTGAAGATCTGATAAGATCTATATAAACGGTTTGCGCCGTTATTTTTTAATTCGAGTCCCATCTTGTTCTATTCCTCTCTGCGTATTTGAATTTATATCTTAACAAGAGAAAATAAATTTTGCCTTGTTTATTTGCCGGTCTGCATATAGAATTGACTTATGACTAACAGAAACACTCAATGTGTCAGCAATATAGAAGCTCTCGTCAGCTCTATACGAAGCGATGATCAAGTTTATCGCTGGTTTACCCATTTAACGTTCCAGTCCGGACTTCAATCTCAACTTGCAAAAGATCAAAATATTACCATTTTATATGATAAGCTAAAAAAAATTATCATCCAACAAAGATTTCTTTTTATTGGCTTACTAACATTATCCCTTCTTTTTATCGCACTGCAATTGTATCTTTGGCTAAGCGTGGTCCTGATTTTTCTTTACCCCATCTACCGACTCAACCGAACCAAAAAAGACTGTGTCGCCCTAATAAGCGAATACGCCCTCAAATCTGAATTTAATGCAACTGAACTTACCACAAAAACGCTCTATCAAATATGTGAGATCCTCAGCCGAAAATATAATATTCCCTCCTTAGTAGATACAATCTACGCGCAGGACAATCTTAGCCGGAAAACAATCATCTTTACCTTTGTCTTCACTGCCTGGATTTATCCCCTCACGAATATCTTGGCGGTTTTTATTGCCGTAATCCTAGCCTATCATATTATCTATGCTCTGACCAAGACCACTTATATCTACAAAAATCTCAAATAATCCCTCCCGCTTTAAGTTACCCTCCTGACGGAATCAAAAAACGATCAGAATTAATGTTATCGCCGCAATCGTTATGAGCCAAGGGTTCGAAGTAAAATAATAAAAGAAATTCCGGAAAAAAGGAAAACAAAACTGCAGAACCTTCTTATCCATTTGTTTAGGACGAAAAAGGACATGTAAGGCATCATATTTCCTCCAGTTTAAATTCTCCAATCTTTTTTCCTTGAGCAAATTATAATAAAAGGGTGTCCCTGGAAAAGGCGTAACAATTGCCAGATTGGTCGTTCCGGAACGGATCTTAAAACAAAACTTCCACAGAGGAAACAACCCACTGAACCTGTCTGAGTCAAATCCGAATAAAAAAGCATTGTCGGCTTTGATACCCGCTTTTTTAATATTTCGTGCATATTCCAAATAATGACCGGCGTGTTTGAATTTTCCGCCTTTCTTCCTTTCTGCAGAATGCTCAGAGATCTCATACCCGATAACCAGCATATTGCATCCGCTTTGTTTAGCTAAAGCCAAAGCCTCCGGGTCCGCCCCTATATCAATGCTGCAAAAAGCATTCCATTTAACATGCAAAGGGATTAAGCCCTTGAACAAAGCTTTCGCATAAGATGGGTCATTAAAAATATTATTGTCAATAAATGATATCTTATTGGTTTTATGCCGGATTTTACGAACTAATGTGATAACCTGGTCGATCGGTTTTTTCCGTATAACTGTCCCATTTAAAGGGTTAACCAGACAAAAATCACATCTATATTTACATCCCCGAACATTTTCGATAATAAACTTGGCACCCCAATCCTCTATTGTCATTAATTCTTCATGGACCCTGTCATAAAAGTTAGTTAACGGCTCTGCCTTATATTGCTTTTTTAATCTTCCAGCCTCATAATCACGGATAACTTCATCCCAAACACCTTCCACTTCACCGATAACAACACTATCACAATATTCAAGCGCTTCTTGCGGCAAAAAAGTGACATGCGGCCCTCCCATGATAACTTTTGAACCAATTTGCTTAAAACGCTTAGCTAGCGTATACGCCTCGGGGCAATTCGCGGTTGTACAAGTTATGGCGACTAACTTATTCTTTTGATAATAGCGGGGATACCAATAGGTATAATTGAATTCGCGGATCTTATACTCTTTAGGCGTATAAGCTCTTAAAATAAAGAAAAAGGGCGGATACCAACTCTGAAAAAGAGATGTAACAATACCAAAAATCTTGGCTGAAGGATGCGGGTACGGGGAGATGACATACAGCTCTTTATCTTGTGAAAACCTTTTCCTTATGTCCGGATATTGAGCGCAAACCAGATAAGCCAGCATAAGAAATTGTAAATACTGCACAACCTCGGAAAAAAAACCTAATATGTTCTGCAGGTCAAAATACCCGATGGCCCGATGAAAAGAAATAAAAACAATCAGTATATCCATGATATATAACGCGATCAAGGCAAGGGCATCATAAAACTCAATAGAAACCGCTTCTTTCTCTACCTTGACATTTTTTTGTGCCTTGATATATTTTGTAGAAATAACCCAATGAACCAGAATAAACAACATAAAAAACCGCGCAATCCGGTAGAGAGTCCCGATCTCAATAAATCTTAAAGGATAGATAAAATGCGAAAAAAGCAAAAGTGCGGCTAATGGCAAGGAAATAACACAAAGATAGTGTTTCCAATAGCGCACAGCATTCTTAATGAAACGTTTCCTACCAATTAAAATTTGTTCTCCCGCC
>JAGYNW010000025.1 GCA_018399915.1 Candidatus Omnitrophota bacterium | reverse complement strand
CATTCGTCGCAAGACGCGCAAGATCATAGAGGTTGAGGTGGATACCTTGCCCCAGTTTAAGGAGGCGTTGTCAGCCTATCCGGACATTATTCTTTTGGATAATATGCGCCTGGCGCAATTAAAGAGGGCCGTGAGCATCAACAAGACGGTCCCCGCAAAAAGGCGGCCTTTACTGGAGGCCTCCGGAGGCATTACCGGCAAGAATATCCGTGCCATCGCTGAGACAGGGGTGGACCGGATTTCCCTGGGAACCTTAACGCATACCATCAAGATGCTGGATTTTTCAATGGAAATCACGGATTAAAAGAGCAAAGAGAAGGGGTTTAAATGAAGAGATTCACAGTCGCATCAGAGGTAAACAAAAATCATATCGTAAACATTTTATTTTCCGGTTTTCTTTGCCTGACTTTATTCTTTAACGTGTTTGGCGTTTTACCTTCGGCGGCACAGGAGTTAGATTCTCCTGAGGAGGCCGCGGCCATGGAAAATGAACTCCGGGACGCTGCCGCAGCAGAAACATCCGCTGAAAAAGAACCTGAAAAAAAGCCTTCCTTGGACAGTGTTAAATCCGGCGAAAACAGTAAAAAAAGCTCTAACGGTTACCATTCCTATGTTATTTTTGATGATAAAAAGCTTTTAAACGGATACAAGAAAAAGTACAGCGATTTGCCCAAAGAAATTTTGTTGGAGATGATCAAGGATTACAACCTGAATTCCTACAAGAGTGCAGCCGCGGTCATGGTCTTTAATGAGAATTACGCATCTGAGGTGGTGTCTCATGAAAAACGCCAGGTTGAGAAGATATTGCTTAGAAGGCTGGCGCGCACGGAGTCACCGTTTTTGGAAACGCAGATCATGTACACCTTGTGCTGCCTGGACAGATACCGCTACTTTCGCTCCATGGTCCCGGGGTTGATGCAAAAATTGGATCATTACAATGCCACGGTCAATGATATCGCCTATGAAAACTTGCAAGCGCTTATTGACGCGGGGAATTCCCGGACCCGTGAGGCCAGGGTCGTTTTTAATACTTTAAGAAAAATGATGTTTTTATCCCGCCGTCGTTTGGCAAAGATTCAAAAGCCGGGTCCGAAATTGACGCACAAACTCAAGCTTTTGCGTTGGTCGGTTAAGGTCCTGGGCACACAGGAATTACGCAGACTGCCGGAAGAAGTGTTGCATTTACTTTAACCTGTTAAAACGGTATGATTACCATGCAAATATCGAAAAAGACCTGGGGCGCATTAATGGCTTTTGCTTTTCTCGGGTTTGTGGTTTGGTACCAGTTCAGTTATCCCCAACTGGCCTTTGTCAAACATGCTGTTGACAAGGCAGAGGCCTTAAAGGTCGCGCGCTCTTATCTTGATCAGGAGGGCTACGCGTTTCAGGGATTCAACCACGCCATTGTCTTCAGCCTGGATACGCCTGCCAACCAATACTTACAAAAGACCATCGGATTCAAAGGCCTGAAGCGTTTTGTCGACGAGCATGACTTTGATATGTTTTTGTGGCTTATTCGTTTGTACAGAGAGCGCGAAAAAGAAGAGTTCCGGTTAGCTGTCAGCGCCACAACCGGAGAGATCGTTTCTTTTAATCATGTCATTGAAGAAGGGGAGGCCCGCGCGATATTGACTAAAACCGAGGCGCGTGAGCGGGTGGTCAATTTTTTAAAAGAGCGTTTTGACTTCGACCCGCAAGAGTACACGGTCAAAGGTGATTTTCTGACCAAGAAGGACAACCGTGAAGATCATTCCTTTTCCTGGCGCAAAAAAGATGTCAATATTCCCTGGAGTGACGAAGAGGGCAGCGGAACGGCCAAATTGATCATAGGCGCTACGGTTTCCGGGCAAGAGATCCTATCCTTTTCTAAAAACACCTTTAAGGTCCCGGAGAAATTTTCCCGTTACATTTCTGAACTGAAGAATACCGGGCGTAATCTGAACGCGGTTATTCTCCTTTTTTACACCTTGTTGTTTATGAGCGCGGTCTATTTTATCCTGGTCAAGCGGAACCACTTGGCCATGCATTTGACAAAGGTCTTTTACATAAAGATCGCAGTGTTTTCCTTCCTCTTATCGATTCTGGCCAATTTTAATTATTTTCAGGAGATTCTGTTCAATTATCCCACCACCTCGCCTTTCAAGGATTATTTGCTAAGGCTGGTGTTGAACAGTTTGCGTGGAGCGGTTTTTGTGAATTTTGCTCTGTTAATGCCGAGTCTATCCGGCGAACTTCTGCATTATGAGCATTTTAAAAAGAAGAAAGAAGGTTCTTTCCTTTATTATTTAAACACCACTTTTTTTTCCCGCAATGTGGCGGCCTCTATTTTGTTGGGTTATTTGGTCATGGTTATGCTTTTAGGCCTGCAGTCGTTTATGGTCGAGGTAGGGCAACGTTACTGGGGTGTATGGGTCGAATACAGTTGGCTGGGGCAATTATCAACGGCGTACCTGCCGTTTTTGGCCGCGTTCACCATCGGGTTCAAGGCCAGCATGAGTGAAGAGCTGATGTTCCGTTTGTTCGCTATCGGTTGGGGTAAGCAAATCTTCCGCAGTACTGTGGTGGCTGTCATCATTTCTTCGGTGGTATGGGGTTTTGCCCATAGCAGTTATCCGGTTTTCCCGATGTGGTTCCGGGGTGTTGAGGTTACCTTGCTAGGTATTTTTCTTTCACTGATCTATCTGCGTTTTGGTATTATCCCTGTCATAATCGCGCATTTCCTTTTTGACGCTTTTTGGCGCTCTTCCGGCTATCTTCTCAGCCCAACATATGATATGAATTTTTATGGATGCTTAGCTGTGCTTTTATTGCCTTTGATCTGGGCCGTGGTTGCCATCATCTGGAATAAGGAAGTTCCGGAAAAAGCCATGCATTGGCGGCTCAGCAAAAAGCAATTGTTCAATCTGGAGGTCTTGAAATTCTATCTGAAAAGCCATAGGGCCTTATGGGACGCTAAACCCAAAGATCAGGTAGTCAAAGAGGTTTCTTCCAATGGATGGGATATCGCTGTCGTCGAGGTAGCGATGGAAGATCTGAAAGATCCCGGGTCAGGTAAAGATGAAGAATGATTTGATTCTCAACACTGTTATGCTGGTAACCGGGGCATCGATCATGGTAATCGAACTGGCAGGGTCACGTGTGCTGGCGCCTTTTGTGGGCACTTCCATTTTTGTTTGGACCTCATTGATCGGTATTGTCCTGGCCAGTCTGAGTTTCGGGTATTGGTGGGGCGGTTCTCTGGCTGACAGAAAACAGGATGTGAAGATCTTGTTCGGACTATTATTTGCGGCCGGTTTGTTTATCGCGGTTATGGCCTTGACCAAAGATTATATTCTTTACGCGCTGGTCCGCATGCCGGTGGACATCCGTATGCAATCGCTTCTGGCATCTTTGATCATGTTCAGTTTTCCGAATATTCTTTTGGGCATGGTGGCTCCCTATGTAGTGAAATTTCAGCTTCACAGCCTGGAAACATCGGGGCGCACGGTGGGGAATCTGTACGCGCTCTCGACGCTGGGTAGCATTGCAGGCACTTTTATCGGTGGATATGTGCTGATCCCTTTTTGGGGAAGCACCAATATGCTTTTTCTGGTCGCTATGATTTTGATCGCTTTATCCTTGAGCGTTCTTGCGCGAAGGCAGCGCATGATGGTTTTTATCGCGCTCTTGGCCTTGACCGCAGGCGTTCTGGCAACCGATACGGATAAGCGGTTCTCGCCCCGCAAGGTGACCGTGGTTGATGAAGAGACCCTTTACAACCGGGTGTGGATCTTTAACCACCAGGATAAGAATGGGGAACTGATCAAGGTTATGCGCCTTAACAATGAGGGGAATTCCGCCGCGTATCTTTTAAAACAAGGGCTGGTCGCGGATTATTTGAAGTTTTTCCGGATTATTGAGCATTTTCATCCGGGTTTTGACAAGACCCTTATGCTGGGCGGAGGGGCTTATTCTTATCCGCAGGATTATTTGAAAAGGTATCCCGAGGCGACGATTGATGTGGTGGAGATCGATCCGAGATTGACGGATCTGGCCAGGCAACATTTCGGGCTTAAAGAGGACCCGCGTTTGCGGATCTTTCATCAGGACGCGCGGATCTATCTGAACACCGCCTCCCGGCAATACGATGTGATCCTTGTTGATGTTTTTAATTCCTTAAGCATCGTCCCGTATCAGGTCACTACCCGCGAGGCCCTTGCGCGCATGCGCGCTCTTTTGAACGATCAAGGCGTTGTTTGTGTGAATCTGATATCGGCTTTGTCCGGACCGAAGGGGCTGTTTGCCCGGGCCGAATACGCGACTTACGCCGAAGTGTTTGATCAGGTCTATTTGTTCCAAGTCGATAAGAGCAAGCCCAAAGACGCGGTGCAGAATATTATTTTGGTCGCGTTAAAATCAGATAAACCTGTACCCTTGCGCAGCGCGGATGCTGAGCTGAAAGCCTATCTCGACAACCGGGTCATTGAGCCTGTGGCGCGGGACGTTCCTGTGCTTACGGATGCGCATGCTCCCGTCGAGCATTATATTGGTAAAGCCATGCTCGGAAATTCCAGATGACGGCAGGAGGCAGGTATTGTCAAAAATCCATAATCTGATATACTGTTTTTTGATTTAAGAATTGAGCCTAAATCATAAATTATCAAAGGACCCATGTATGCAATTGAACCCTTTTACTTTTCATGCCCCTGAGACGCTTAAAGAGGCCCTTGAGGTGTACGCACGCCATGAGCGCGCCAAGATAAAGGCGGGGGGCACTTTTCTTATCAATAATCTTAAGGCCTTAAAGCGGCGCGGTGCCCATACACCCGAACATGTTTTGAGTCTCAGCAAAATATCTGAATTGAAACAGATCGATCAGCAAGGCGGACGCCTCCTTTTGGGCGCAATGCTGACCATGGATGATATCCTTTCGGCTGATTTGCCGGAGAGTCTTGCGGTGCTGAAACAGGTGGCTGCTTGCATCGGCAATACGCCGATCAGAAACATGGCAACTTTAGGCGGGAACCTGACTTGCCGGTATGCCTGGACAGAGATGTCGACCGCCCTGGTTGCCATTGATGCCCTATTGCATTTTTGTGGCGCTGATCTTAAAGAGCAAGTGCTCAGCGCTGAAGAATTTTTCGCCAACGGCGCGAAGACCCAAAAGATACTTACCCATATCAGTTGTGATGTTTGTCCCCAGGCGCGGTTTCAGTATCAGCGGGTTACCAGGACCGTGGCGGCGGATACCCCCTTGTTGGCTGTGTGTGTCGGAGGAGTGCCTGAAGGAGATATTTTGACGCAAGCACGGGTGGTCATCAATAATGGTATTGTTTTTGCTTGCCGGGATAAGGACTTAGAAGCCTATTTGACCAAGAACACCATGGATGATATCTTGACAAAAGGTTTTCCATCTCTGGATAAAGACCTTTACACCAACAGAAGTGACGAGTACAAGACCCATATGTTTGGTGTTAGCCTGAAAAAAGCCCTTGCGGCGTTAAGGAAACAAACATGACAACATTGATTATTAATAAAAAACAGTACCAGCTGGAACTGAAGGGCCATGAAACCTTGTTGGAGGTCTTGCGCGATCATTTGGGACTGACAGGGACCAAGACATCATGTCAGGATGCTGAATGCTGCGCCTGTACCGTCATTATTAATGGTAAAGCGGTTTTGGCCTGCATTACCCTGGCCTGTGATGTCGAAGGCGCAGAGATCCTAACGATCGAAGGATTGGCCCGGGGCGATGAATTGCATCCTTTGCAGACGGCTTTTCTGGAAAAAGGTGCGGTGCAATGCGGATTTTGCACGCCCGGCATGATCATGGCCAGTAAGGCCTTGTTGGATCGTAATCCTCAACCTGATCAACAGCAGATCCGGGACGCCCTGGACGGGAATTTATGCCGTTGCGCCGGATATTCTAAGATCTTTGAGGCAGTTAGCTATGCGGCCGAACTGATGCGAGGAGCCCAAAAGGGGAAGGAAGCCCATGACTGAAACTAAGCGATTTTTTAACCCGGTAGGCAAAAGCGTGCCCCGCATTGACGGCAGAGGGCTTGTAACCGGGGAATCCAAATTTACTTATGATCTGAAATTTAATGGCATGCTCGTCGGTAAGATGATAAGGTCCCCGCATCCTCACGCGAAGGTTATCCGTATCGACACCACCAAAGCGCAACAGCTTCCCGGGGTTAAGGCCGTGGTTACAGCCAGAGATACCAATCAGATCAAGTTCGGGTCTAATGAATACTTTTTCCCGCATACCGTGGATCAATTGGCTCTGGAATCAGAAAAGGTCCGTTACATAGGCGATGAGATCGGGGCTATTGCCGCAGAGACCGAGGAGATCGCTGAGGCCGCGCTCAAATTGATAGAGGTGGAATATGAAGTTCTGCCGGCGGTCTTTGATGTTTTTGAGGCGATCAAGCCCGGCGCTCCTCAGATCCACGCGCATTGCCGCAATAATATCGGTGTGATCCTGCCGGTCAATTTCGGGAACCCCAACCGCGGGCTCAGAGAATCGGATTATGTGCGCGAAGATATCTTTTACAGTCAGGCCGCAGCGCATGCTTGTATGGAGACGCATGTCTGTATCGGTCAATGGGAAACTTATTCGGATAAGATCACGATGTGGATCTCTCACCAGGCGCCATTTAAGGTCCGTGAGGCCTTGGCCAAATGCCTCAAGATAAATTTGAACAATATCCGTGTTATCAAAATGCCCTCCGGAGGCGGGTTCGGAGGGAAGTTAGAGATGCTTCCCATGGATTTTTCCGCCTGCCTTTTATCTAAAAAAGCCGGTGGGGTACCGGTTAAGATGTGTTATTCCCGCCAAGAGGAGTTTTCGTTTTCCCGCAGGAAGCATAATATGCATTACAAGCTGAAATCCGGCGTGCGGAAGGACGGAAAGCTTATGGCCATTACCGGTGAGGTTTATGCCGACGGAGGCGCCTATTGCAGTTATGGCCCCACGGTCATGGCGGCGGCGACCATGCGCATTTTTATGGTCTACAATCTAGAGCATCTGAGGATCACCGGCTACCGTGTCTACACCAATAAGCCGATCAGCGGCGCGATCAGGGGCTTTGGGGGTGTGCAGTCAGGTTTTTCTATTGAGTCGCATATGGATCTTTTGGCCGAAGGCATCGGTATGGACCCGGTTGAATTCCGGTTGAAGAATATTACGGGCCCTAACATGGTAACCAAAAATAAAATGATCATCTCAAGCAATGGGCTGAAAGAATGTATTGAGGCGGCTACCGAGAAATCCGGATGGAAACAAAAGCGGGGCAAGCAACGACACCTGGCACGGGGTATCGGTATCGGTATCGCGGCCGATGTTATGGGGTCTAAGATGTACAAATCGCATGAATCCGCCGGGGCGATCATTAAGATTGAAGAGGATTGTTCAGTCTATCTGTTTACGGGCGCCGCGGATACCGGGCAAGGGTCTAACACCGCCTTGTCTCAGATCGCTGCTCAGGAATTGGGCATCGGGTTTGAGCGTATTTCCTGCACAGCCGCGGATACCGAGATAACGCCTTTTGACACCGGGAGTTTTGCCAGCCGGGTGACCTTTATTTCCGGCAATGCCGCGCTTTTGGCAGCCCGCGATGCCAAAAAACAGATCCTGGAGATCGTCGCCGATAAGCATGAGTGCAAAGCCCAAGACCTTGACATCGTGGCTGAGGAGGTCATCGTAAAAGCGGACGGCTCGGTCTTGTGTTCTTTTGATAAGGCTGTGGAATTGTGTTATTCCTTCGATTATGGCAAGCAGATCATCGGCCGAGGCAGTTACAATCCCAAAACAACCCCGATCGATTTTCGTACCGGAGAGGGCAATGTGTCCGGCAGTTATGGATTTGAGGCACAGATCGTTGAAGTGGAAGTAGATACTGAGACCGGCAAGATAAAGATTTTGAAGTTGTGGGACGCCCATGATGTGGGCAAGGCCATCAATCCGAGTTCAGTGGAAAGCCAGGTGGAAGGCTCAGTGGTGATGGGATTGGGTTATACCTTGTTTGAAGATCTGGAGTTTCACAATGGCCGGGTTGCCAATGCAAGTTTTGCTAAATACAAAGTACCCCGTTCCGGGATAATCCCCCCGATCGAGACGATCATGATCGAGACCAATGACCCGCAAGGACCTTTCGGCGCCAAGGGCATGGGCGAGGCCGCTCTTTTGCCGACCGCCGCGGCCATCGCGAATGCGATCTATGACGCGGTAGGCATCCGGTTAAAGGAATTGCCGTTCACGCCGGATAAGGTCATTAAGGCTTTAGAAGAAAAACAAAATCATAATCATAAAGATGAGGTCGAATGATGAAAAAAATACCCTATTTAATATTCGTATTAGTGGTAACCGCAGGCTGTAGTCTTTACCGGATCAGTTCTCAGGATACGACAGTGGATTATTACCCGGCTAAGCAATCCAGCGATGAGGTCATTTATCTGGAAACGGTCAAAAAACCGTCTGTGCAGATCGGGACGGTTACGGTCAACGCGGAGCGCCGGCAAAGAATCAGCGATGTGCTTGAAAAGATGAAGCGTGAGGCTGCGATCCTTGGCGGAGACGCCATCACGGATGTAAAGACCGATGCCACGGGCGCCTGGAAAAGTTTACCCGCACAGGAATTTATCGGCAACGGGTATATCCGGGCAAATTTTACGGCCAAGGTTATTGTGTTTCAGTGATCAGCAAGCGGTTTGATTCTTTTTTATTGCGTGGAATTCTTCAGGTGTGTTGAAACTGGCAAGGATACCTGGGTCTTTAACGGCAAGCAGCCGGGTATCTTTGCTGTGACGATGCGCCACAGTATTGATCCCTTCCGAAATATCCAAGTCTAAAAATTCTTTTTCAAGCGACCGGCTAAAGACCGGCGGGTGTCCTTTGCGTTCCTGGCAGGTTGGTACCAGAATTAAAGGGGTTTGTTTTTTGTATGTCTGTATTAATAAATTGATTGTCTCTGTTTTGATCAGAGGAAAATCTACCGGTAAAAGCAGGACCGCCGTTGTTTCTTCGTCGATGTTTTTCAGCCCGCATTGAAAAGAAGATGTCTGTCCAAAATTATGATGTTTATTGTAGACAACCTTCACTTTTTTATGTTTTAATACAAATGGTTGGATGTGTTGGGCATGCGCGCCCAACACAATAATAATATTATTAATATTACTTTCTATCAGGCGCGATTGAAGATTTTCGATCACAGTTGCTTCATTGAGGCGTGCTAATGCTTTCGGGGATCCGAAGCGCTGGCTGGATCCAGCCGCTAAAAGGATACAGGTTATCATGTGGGATCCTTTTTTATCCGTTAATGTTTAAATATGTTAAAGTTATATTATGTAATTTAACATTTTTTATCAAGGAGATTTTCATTGACTTTATTCATTATCATTTCAGCGGTTTCGGTGATCGGAATAATCTTTGTTTTGGTGACCATTACTAAGGAAGGGAAGAAATCCGATTCTGAAAGTAATGTCCAGGATCTGGAAAAAATGACATTGGAAAATCTCGTTGAGACCGGCCGCGCTGTGCCTGAGGCCGGACAATCAGAGCCTGCGGCTGAACCCGGGGAGGTGAAAGAGCAACAGGTTGCGGAACAAGCCGCTTCTTTGGAGCGAGAGAAAGCTGCAGATGACCGCGATCAGTCAGATGCCCCGCTTCAGGAATCTGAGGATAAGTTTGCGCCTGAGACGCCTGCACCAAAAGAATCCTCTGCTGCAAAACCTTCTTTTTTAGCCAAGATTAATCCGTTTAAAAAGAAAAATATTGTTTCTTCTAAAAAAGGCAAAGATCCCTCTGTGTCCGATGTGCTTCGATCGGTTGAGGGAATGCCGGAGCCTGAAGAAAAACCAAGCCCCGCGAAAAAAAAGAAGTTTTCGTTTTTTAGCAAGAAGGAGCCCATAGAGAAGAAAGACTCTGAACCGGTTGTTCCTACATCTATTTTAAAGCCTGCAGAGCAAGAATCCCCGGTCGCTTCAGAGACTCCTGATATGCCGGAGAAAAAAGAAACGGAAGAGGGATTGCAGGCAACCCAAGAGAAAAAAACAGCTTCTCTTTTCAGCAAGATAAATATTTTCAAGAAGAAGGAAAAAGATGAGCAAAGGCTTGCTTCGGAACATTACAGCAGTTTAAAGGATTTTATGGAGAAGACCGGTGATCAGGACGGGTCAGGTAAGGATAAAGCCGGTGAGGTCTCCGCAGAAGGTCAAGAGGAGCTTGAGCCTAAGCCTGAAGACGGCAAGCCGGATCAAGAAATGAGTCAGGGAGAAGAGAGCACAGGAACGGCTTCTTTGCGGGTTGGGTCTTCCGGGGAAACAGAAGAGGAAGAGTCAGAAGCGGAACCGGCGGTAAGCAAGGAACAGCAAGAGGAAGAAGAGCGGCCAGCATTGTTACATGATGTTATTGAGCCCGAAGACGAAGACAGTGAAGAGGATGAGTCTGCGCAAAAAAAGGCCTTGGATGATGGAGAGGCTCAAGAGTCGCAGCCTCCAGAGCAAGAGGCAGCAGAGACAAAGCAATACAGCGCGCAGGGGTCTTTGGAAGAATTGGATGCGGTGGAAGAAGCGAAGGAGAAGGCAGCACAGGATGAATCAGAGGCGGATTCAACAACGGAGCCCAGGGAACCAGAACCGGTTCAGGCAACAGAAATTCCGGGCCGGGATGAAGAGGCGTTGATGGAAGAGTACAAGGTCTTGAAGGAAAATTACGAAAGGCTCGATCAGCTTTTGAAAGAAAAGAATGAGGATCTTGAAGAGGTGCAGCAATCGCTGAATAATGAGCGTCAAAACCGCGAAGAGTTTGAGGGCGTCAAGAGCCTTCTGGAAGAAGAATTATTGGAAACCAAGACCAGGGCAAAAGAAGCTCAGCAGGAAAAGGAAGCCCTTGCAGGCAAGATAAGTGAAAACGAATCTATGGTTTCCGACCTGGAGGAAAAGGCGAATGCTTTAGAGCGCGAGCTTTTACAAAGGGAGGAAGAGTTAAAGTCCTCGGTTGAGAAATTTGAATCTCTGAAGACCCAGTTAGCGGAAAAAGATAGCGTGATCAATTCCTATCTTGAGAAGATGTCGGCTTTAAAAGATTCTCAGGAAGGACCGCCAGAAGAAAATCCCGACGAGATTGGTGAAGAAAAGCCGGAAGAAGCCCAAAAAGAGACCGCAGAGCAAGCAGAGCAGGAAGAGCAAGCAGAGATGCCCGCCAAAGAAGAAGGAGAGCCGCCGGATTCAGAAGAAGACTATGCAGAAGAGATTCCAGGCCAGGGGCAAGATGAGGCTGAAAAGGGCGCCACTGAGGGGATCTCCGCTCAAGAAAAAGAAGCCATGATCGACAGCATTCACGAGAAAGTCCAGGAGGAATTGAACGCTTTATCAGCCCAGGAGGCCGCACAAGAGGGCCTTGCCGAAGAAGCCGGTTCAAGGGATCCCGAATCAGCGGAGACAAGAGATCAAGAAAGTGAAAAAGAGAATGAGGCGGAAAAAGAGGGGGGTATTCTTGAAAACGATGAAGAGATCACAGCTGATCAAAAAGATGAAGATGAGCCGGACGAGCCGCATAAGAAGATTGATAACAGCAAAGAGCAACCGCATATTTCTCTGTCCCCGGATTATCAACAGTATGTAGAGGAGGATCAGGAGAAGGCCGCAAACGCAGAGTCCGGGGATCTTGAACAGCCGCCGGCATCAGAGCAGGCGGGCGATGACCAGGACAGCAATGCGGCTGAAGATAAATCACAATCTTCCCCGGTAATCCAATATGAAGTGGATCAGCAAGAAGATAAGTATGAGCCGGAAGCAGAGCCATCAGAACAGGAGCGTGCGCAAGACTCTCAGGAAGAAACCAATCAGGGAGGCGGTTCAGGCCTTGAGACGTTCCAGAGTGACGCTAAGGCATCGGATGATTATGAGGGATCAGGTTTCGAAAGTGTCGCCTCTGAAAATATTGGCGGTGAGGATGCAGGAGAGATTGATCTTTCTGATTCCGCGCAGATAGAACCGCAGCCGCCTGAGGCAGAGGCCGCTAAGGAGGAGGGATCTGAAGAGGGGGAGGAGTCTTCTGAACCCGCGCCCAATTTTGGGATGCGCTTAGTGGAAGATGAAGATGATGCCGAAGGAGAAAGTGCTGATGATGAGGTGGAGTTTTTGACCTTGCCTGAGGATCCCGTGGAGGAAGAGGAAGAGGACGATGAGGATGAGGATGAGAAGCAGAATTAACTTTTATTGAATCAGTTGACCCTTTCCAGAAAAAAATCCATAAGATTAAATTTAAAGAAGAAAATAAAAAATAAGGAGAACCATGCTTAAGAGAATTGTCTATTTTATAATGGTCGCAGTCTTATGCGCTACAGGCAATACAGCCGCTTACGCACAAACGGAAGGAGCCCCGATGTCAGATGAAGTGATCGTTGTTTTGGAAACCAACCAGGGAAATATTGAATTGAAATTATTTCAGGATAAAGCGCCCAAGGCTTGTGAAAACATGATTGGTTTGATCGAAAAGGGATATTATGAGGGCGTGATCTTTCACCGGGTTATTAAAGACTTTATGATCCAGGGCGGTGATCCCTCGGGTACCGGCCGTGGCGGCAAGAGTCTTTGGGGGAAACCTTTTGCAGATGAATGCGTTGAGGAATTGCAATTCGATAAGCCGGGCATTTTAGCGATGGCAAATGCCGGACCTAATACCAATGGCAGCCAGTTTTTCATCACGACAGCGCCTGCACCATGGCTTCATGGTAATCATACGATTTTCGGGGAAGTGGTCAATGGGTATGATGTTGTGGAAAAGATCGAGAGCACGGAGACCGGTCCCGGTGACCGTCCGAAAGAAGAGCAGAAAATATTAAAGGCGCACATTAAATAGTGCTTAAAAACGGGCAGGATCGTATATGGATCATGAATTGCTTTATCACGCGTATCAATCCGTGGCCAACGGTAAAAAGTGTGCTTTTGCCACCATTGTTGAGTCGACGGAAAAGGGCAGCCCCCGCAAGCCGGGAGCCAAAATGGTGGTTTATGAGGATGGAACTTTTGAGGGGACTATCGGTGGGGGCTGGTGTGAAGAAGACGTCAAAAAAGCCTGTTTAAAAGTGATTAAAACCAAAAAGCCTTATTTAGCAAGTTTTGATTTCCAGGGCGGGAAGCCAGCATCTTATTGCGGTGGGCAAATAAAGGTTTTTGTGGAACCCCTTGAGGCAGTCAAGAATTTTATCCTTTGCGGCGCCGGGCATATTGCTTTGCCATTGTCGTTTATGATGAAGATGCTGAATTACCGCGTGACCGTATTGGATGATCGCAAGGCTTACGCTAATAAAAAAAGATTCCCGCATGCGGACAAGATCATGGTTGGGCATCCGGCGAAAAGTCTTGGCAAGCTTTCTTTGGGCCCGGCTGACCATATCATGATCGTGACTCATGCCCATGCCCATGACTATGAATGCCTTAAAGCGGTGGTTTCGTCTAAGGCAGCGTACATCGGGGTAATTTCCAGCCACGCTAAAAAGCTTAAGATGCAGGCCGATTTAAAGAAGGCGGGTATTGCGTCCAGAGACATCAGGCGTGTCAATATTCCTGCAGGAATTGATATCGGGGCCCAGACCCCACAAGAGATCGCGGTATCGATTTGCGCAGAAATAGTCTCTTTGGAAAACCAGTCATATGTGGGATCAGCCAAGTTTAAAGAAAAACGATAAAACCTGCGGGTGGTGTTTGCCCTTGGGAGCATGTGTGCAGCTTTTTATGTGAAAATTATGCAAGGGAAAAGGAGGGCGCATGAACAAAGATGATATTATCGATATTATCAGAGACGCGGGATATGGTTTTGTGGCAACTCTGGATAATGACCAGCCGCGGGTCAGGCCGTTGATGCCGTATTATGATGAAGATTTAAATCATTTCTTGATCGCATTAATGCCTGCCAGCCGGGCAAAGCAACAGATCGAAGCCAACCCAAAGATCGAGATCTGTTTTGTGGACAGGACCATGAGTTTTTGCCGTATTGCCGGCAAAGCGACGCTTAGCGATGATATGGAAAAAAAGCAATGCATTTGGGATAATTCTCCGATGATGAAGCAATTCTTTACCGGCCCGGAGGATGAGAGCTTAACATTAATGGTGGTCGTTCCGGAAAGAGTGGAAGGCATGACCCCGCATTTGCAGGCGCCGGAGAGCATTGATCTTGCCGCAGAATAACTCAGATCTACCGATGGGAAAAGTTGCTTGGGCCCGTGTTCGGGCCTTTGCGATTTTTTTGAATTAAGTAACTTATCCAGCAATAAATCAAACTCATTTTTCTCAAATTATGATTGTCTTAATAAAAGGTAATGGTTATAATAAGCATATGCTCATATTAAACATAATGTTATTTTGAGCATATGCTTATATTAAATAATAGGTTGAGAGAGGCGGTTGGACAAGTCAATCGCAAATTAATTCGAAAAAAAGAGCTTAGAAATGAAAAAAGGCAGACATAAAAAGGTACGGTATGTGCAAAAGATGCCAACTGTGGAGCAGTTTTCTCCCCGGGGCAAGCCCGGCCGCCCTGATGAGATCGAGCTAAGGATTGATGAATTTGAGGCCTTGAAGTTGGCAGATTATCAGGGATATGATCAGTCTGAAGGCGCTAAATTGATGGGGATTTCCAGGCCATCGTTTGGCCGGATTTTACGTAGCGCGCGAAAAGTCGTTGCTGAGGCCATTGTTAAAGGAAAGATTATCCGCATCCGCATATCCGATGTCCAGGTTGGCCTAAGGTCTAAGGACGTTCCTAATAAAGATCAGCTACAAAAGGGGCAATTTGAAGAGAATTTAATACGCAAGAAAATCCTTAAGTTTCCTGAGGACGGTGCGCACGAAATGGGCTCACAGAGTTCTAAATACAGGCTTTGTTAGGTGGAAAAGGACTGAATCCGCAGTAAAACCCCCCGCAAAAAGCTATTTAAGCGCATAGAAATATTGCTTAAATGCCAGTAAAAACCTTTAGATTTGGTCAAGATTTGACTTTTTATTAACTTCCTATAATACATATTATGTTAACTAGAGTAAATCCGCGAAAGTGGACTTATCCTTTTGATATTATTTAATTTAGGGAGTTA